>DATNQL010000519.1:0-28700 GCA_036704025.1 Stenomitos sp. | reverse complement strand
CGATGAGTTTTACGTAAATATATCCGTCTTTTTCTCTGGTTGGATAAGATTTGGATCGACGCGTTGAGAGTGGCTGAAAATCTTTTCCTTCGGAAGGAACTGCCACAACTTTTCCAGTACCATCGTATACCCATCCATGATAGGGGCACTGAATTTTACCTTGGCGGACTGTACCACAAGAGAGGCGGCTGTTGCGATGCATACAGCGATCGCGCAATGCCACGGCTTTATCGTTTTCGTCTCGAAATACTGCTAGCCATTCCCCTAATATTGTGCGTTGTAAAACGATATTGGGTGGGAGTTGTTTGCTGAGTGCAATTATGTACCAGAAATCCTCGAATTTCATTTTGGATGGGTTATATCAAATGGGTTTGTATGGGAATAAGGGATTTTTTAACGCAGAGGATCGCGGAGTAAAGCGCAGAGGATCGCAGCGTTTTCGAGGGATTTTTAGATGGAAATAGCAATAATATTTTGAGGTTTATACTATCTGGTTATTCTTTTAAAGGTGTAATTTGTAAATTGCTTGTAAGCTCTAACTGACAGGCAAGTCTGGCATTAGGATGTTCTGGCGCTAGTACTGCTAGCACTTCCTGTTCCTCTGCACTTGGTAGTGATGTTTCGCCTGTGACTAAAACGAGGCACGTTCCACAAATGCCAGTGCGACAACCAAACAGTACTGGAGAATTTTGGACTGTCAGGTGTTCAGACAGTTTTTGATGCGCTTCTAGGGTAATGGGTAAATAGCTGGTGCCTGGGAAAGAGATAATGCATTGTTGCTCACTCATACGTTTTCTCTCTCAAACATCACCAATGATTTCTTCTGAGTGGCGAGATATTGGGGTATTGAATTAGAAGCCATTAAGGACATTTCTCGATTACTTTTCCAGGCGTAATCTACTTTTTCTAGATAAACCTTATAGGATGCGATCGCTTCTTGATGGGTTCGGTAACTTTGCTGTAACCCTTCTGACTCTTGTGTAAAGCACAATTGCATCATTTCTTTGGCTTCGCGCTCCTCCATATTAAAGATAGGCGATCGCAAGATTTGATAAATTGCTGGATAAAGTGCCGGCTCGTACCAAAAAATACCATTAATTGCGGCTGAAAAATGGTAATGATCTCGCTGACAACCCCGCAATCCTAAATTAGCTACGAATTGTTCAAAGGCTGTAGGAGGCTTGAGGCACTTGACAACTTCATGGGACAGAATGGTCGAACTATTGAAATGAAAGCTCTCATCCATAAAATGGTAGTAGGAAATTTTGGCGGGAATAGGAGCCTTTTCAGGATTAGGATGTTTTTGATAGTAATTACTCAACTTATGCTGCACTAATTTCCCATTCAGGGTTCGTATCCCTCGCACGGTAAAGTATTGACAGGCGAGAAATGCATTATCTGAAGACAATAGCCCAAAGCAATGAAGTTGAAGTTTTTTCCACCAAGTTTTAAAAGCATTGGTATCCGCATAAATCATTGTTTCGGTAAAAGGCCCACGCATAGCATAAGTAAAAATATGCCGTCCAAATAAAGCGGTTTCGACTTGGCTGGAAATCGTTCTAAATGCGTGGATGTGGGCGCGTTCTTGCATCGATTCTAAATCCAGCATATCGCAAACTAAGCGAAAGTCTTCTTGCGCGTAGAGTCCGGCTGCACTGGTTTGGTTAAAAAAGATAGTGGCAATTTCAGCAGAAACGATTTGGGAATAGTAAGCTACCCAATAGAGTTGATTTAAAATAATTCGCTGACTGGAAGTTGCCTGTTCCCAAAAAGGAGTTCCGTAAAGTAGGGAAAATTCTTCTGGATTCCAATATTCGTTCTTACAATCTTGATAATAAAAAGCTTGGACTGCTTCATCCATTAAAGCCGTATGGTCTTGCTGCTTATTGCGTGTATAGTTGAGCTGAATTTTTTTGTAAATCTTCTGATTTTCTGATAAAGTATTATTAGTCATTTGATTTAAAATTTATCGGTTAATAAATCCGCTTACCCTCTTTATTGGGATTGGTAAACACCAGCTAGTTTCTATTGTTTATTCCAAGCCTAATTTATACACATTGAGTTGCTGGAAGAGGTTCAAAAGCTCCTCTTGCTGAGAGTTCTTGCACGATCGCTTCGGCGGCTTCACCTCGCATCAAAGAACGCAGAAGATGCAGCCGAGTGCCACTGTGGGTTTCGGTGTCGAGTTCTTCCAAGATGCGGATTTTTTGCGATCGCGTCAAGTCCCCTTTCACTTGGGCAATTGCCCCCACCACTCGCTGAGGGCCTACCCGAATCATCTGCAAGAAATAGAAGAGTGTCTCGACAATAGTGGCTCGACTTTGCAGAGAAACCGATGTTTGCTCAAATAGAATTAATCCAGTCCCGTGATGCCGTGCTTCATCTTGCAGGAATCCGGTTAAGACTTGACTCAGGGTGCGATCGCAACAACTTTGAGCCAGACTGCGATAATGACTCAACCCCCACCCCTCTAGTACTAGTTGAATCGTAAACAGCAGCACCGCTTTATCCTGACTCTCGACTAAATCTGCGAGGAAGCGCAAAAATGTATCGTCCGTACCAACAGGGCGATCGGGCAAGAAAGCGCTAATCTGACTAAGATGGGTTGCTTCATTCGCGGCGAACAAACTGTAAAGCATCCGTTCTTCCGTTGTCTCTGCCAGCAACGCCATTTTTGCCATATAACCCATGCCAGCTTTTTCGACAAAATATGCCTCTTCCAGCAATCCGCGATTAGCAATTTGCAAAATAGCAGTCTGTTCCTCTAAGCTTGAGTCCTGAAATACCTTCACCTGGTGCAATCCGAAGGAGTCCGCATTCCAATAGAGAGTGTTGCTACGTCCTGGAGATAAGGAATTACTGAAGCGATTCCCCAGTGCCGCAGACAGGATGCATCCTAACTTATCCGCTTCTCCGACGTGGGGTAAATCTAACCCTGCTGTTTCAAATGCGAAGGTTTGCAATGGGGCGTTTAAATCCGCATTCTCTCCAGCTCCCCCAGCTTCCCAGCTTCCCTGCTCCCCTGCTATCTTATCGACAGGTTTTGACTGTACTCCGTAGTTTCCAGTATTCATGCTTGCTCCTTCACGCTTTCCCACGTACCCCATAGCAAGGGTTTTTGCCTCTCTACATGTTCAATAAACTGTAAAATCGACTGATCGGCTGGAGTGGGAGTTTTCAAATCAAACTTAATTGTCTGAAAAACTTGAGTATCTCCCTTAGCAAAGTAATTCCCCACCTGCTGAGTTAGCCAGAGTACAATTCGGTTAAAAATCCACCCGCCCAACCCAGGACGTTGGCGCGTAATCATAATAGTTTGTCCTTCAGTTTTTCCCCCCTCAATCAGCCGCAGAGCAAACATAATATGAAAGTGCAGGAAATCTGGCCCTAATGTGACGGTACCCGTGCTGCCGTACCAATAGCACATACTATAAGTAACTTCATTTTTGTATAACGGGCGAAGGAGTTTGATTAAAAACGACTCTTCCCCACCCCTAGTTGTATTGCTAAACGTAATGGCGTTTTGATTTAATTCTCGCTTCTCAAACACAATTTGTAGAGGCAGGTTGTGAACGGTGTTGAAGTGATGAGCATCAATCGCATTGATCATCAACACATTAGGGTGACAGTTTTTCACAAAGCGAGAACCAAAAGCTATGTTGCACTCTTCATCCTGAAGTTCGGGTACATAGGGTACGGGTTGCTGCGGCGTTTCCCCCGTCCATACCCAAACCATACCGTATTGCTCTGCTGTAGGCCAAGTTTGCACGCTAACTGGGACGGGTTTACCCACAGATGGCGTATCAACGCACTTTCCTTGCTCGTCAAATTGCCAATTGTGGAAAAAACAGCGGATACGGCACCCCTCAACCTTTCCTTCTGCCAAATGTGCGCCCATGTGCGGACAGTAAGCATCTAGCGCGATTACCTTTCCATCCGTTCCCCGATAAATCGCTAATTCTCGTCCTAGTAACGTTACGGGTTTAACCTGACCAAGCTTAAGTTTACTAGAGGGAATTGCCCAATACCACCCTTCGATAAAACAGTCTGCATGGTTAAAAATCTGGGTTTTACGAGTTGAACTAACCCTGTGTGAATTCACCTTCATCATGCAATCCCTAAGGAAGCTTTTGCAAACCACATGCGCCTACCTGCCGGAGTTAAGTTTTCTTCCTTAATCTCTGTTAGACAGACTAATTCATCTCCCTGCTCATAGCCGGGATTTTGGGTTTGAAAGAAACGGATATGGGAATCTTTCAGCCGTTCTTGAGGGATGCCGCTCAATTTTTCTCGGAGAACCTGAGGATGGGGAAAGCGAACAATTCCGGCGCTTTCGTCGTAGCAATTGCCGAAATGGGTGTGAGCTAGGAATTGCATGATTGCCTGGATGCGTGGCGGGGTGGGAGTATCATAACAGGGATAAAACTCTTGCCAAAAAATCGGTAAAAAGCGGTAGGTACGATAACCGGAAGAGATGAGCAGCCAGTAGAGTTTGCCGTTGGGATACTTGTGCCGTAAAAAATGAATTGAGGCAATCCAAGCACGAGGCAGAAGCGAACTCGACCAGGCACTGGGGTCTACAATGGTATCTCCAGAATAGACGACACTGAGGACTTCTCCCTCAAACTGGGTTTCGTAAACCAGCAAAGTGGAAAAGCCTTTGAGCGTTTTTGTCTCCTGATCTTCTAAGAGAATAACCCAGTTTTTCCGCTCTAGGTCGGTCTCAAATATTTCTGGCTTGGCTCCATCAAAATGGGTATTTAGAAGGGAGTACATGGCATGGCGATCGCTCCCTAGTAATTGTTGAACTTCAACCAGTCGCGCCTGCATAGGCATTGATATCTGCTTTGTGCATAGTATTGTTCAAATCTAGATTTCTCTAGACGATCAGCCGTCAAATCATGTGCAGCTTTATGGGCTGTCCTTAGGAGAAGATTTTTTACGAAAGTTGGATTATCTTGATCGTATCTGCTTTGACAAATTTTTGGAAATATTTGTATATAGCAAACATTGAACCCATTGGTATAATCTGAAGTTATTTCATTTCTGATTCTCAGTAGGAAGATAAGGACTCCATGACAAAACAGAAACGATTCAGCAGATACCAATGCAGTCAGCTACTTTGGGTTGCTTTACTCGTGCTAGCCATTTGGAATGTACCCCAATGCGCTCTAGCCGATGTCAACCAACAGGAGGTTAATGCGATTATCCGCACGCGAGAGATGGCTGTGCAAGCGATTAACACTCGCGATTTTTCAAAAATTGAACCTTACCTGCATCCAACCTTTACGATCACAACGGTTGATAACCGGGTTTTTCATAAGGTGCCTGAGTTTGAGCAATATTGGAATCAACAGTTCTCTAGTTCGATTAAAGACATCAAAATGGAGGTGAAGGTAGATACTCCCAGAACATTTCTCTCCCCGGAAACCGCCATTTCCTACGGAGATGCGATCTCAACATTTTATTTTAAAGATGGCAATAAACCCACAATGGCGATGCGATGGACAGCCGTGCTGCAAAAGTTCCAGGGTAAATGGACAATTCAATCGCTGCATTTCTCTTCCAACCTGCTGGATAATCCAGTGCTAAATGGTGCTCAGCTAGCTAGTCGTGTTTGGGCAGTTGCAGCAGGAGTGGGCGGTATCCTGGTAGGAGCAGTTGCGGTGCTACTGTGGCGTCGCAAGCCTAAGCCAGTAGTGGAGAAGGTATAGCAAATCCAGTGGGAAAAAGTGTCTTTCAGTTCAGTAACGATGTTAGCGTTCAGCGCAATCGCCGCCTCAAAGCCACCCTTGTAATTTTAGCTGTCTGGGGTTTCGTCAGTTTGCTCCACTGGCAACCCCAGACGCAGTGGCTTATGGTGGGATTAACAGCGGTTCTGACTGTTCAAACAGTACGGATGCTCATGGCAAAAGCGAACCCTCCCACGCTTGAAAGTAATGTCGATTTGCCCAAAGTTTCGATTCTGGTTCCCGCCAAAAATGAAAGCGCCGTCTTACCCGAACTCATTCACAGCCTATTCCAACTGAACTATCCAACTACTCATCTCGATATCTGGATTGTGGATGACGGTAGCACCGATGAAACTCCCCAACTTTTGAGGAAATTACAAACTCAATTTTCGGGATTACAAGTTCATCGACGGGAATCAAAAGGGGGGAAATCAGGAGCGCTGAATGCAGTTTTTCCCTTCACAAAGGGCGAAATTGTACTCGTTTGTGATGCCGATGCTCAACTTCCTGCTAATTTTCTACAGCAAACAGTACCTCTGTTTGAGAAGAGAGCTATCGGTGCGGTGCAGGTGCGAAAAGCGATCGCCAATGTTGATACCAATTTCTTAACTCGTTGCCAGCAGATGGAGATGAGCTGTGATGCTTTTTTGCAAACCCATCGAATTGCTATAAGGGGCATGTCTGAGCTTCGGGGCAATGGAATGTTAGTTCGTCGGGAACTGCTCGAAAAGTGCAACGGTTGGAGCGAGGACACCGTTACCGATGATTTAGATCTCTGCTTCAAGCTTTATCTGACAGGTACTGAAATTGAGTTTGTCACAGTTCCAGCGATTCAGGAAGAAGGGGTAACAACCTGGAGAGAAATCTGGCATCAACATAGTCGTTGGGCGGAAGGTGGCTATCAGCGTTACCTAGATTATTTCCCCCAAATTCTGGCTTTGGGCTGGGCTAAAGAAATCGATTTATTATTGTTTTTTCTATTACAATTTCTGCTTCCAATTGGACTTATCCCTGACTTAATCTGGACAATATTTTATACCCATCATCCGGTCTTGCTTCCACTCCAGACACTACTGAGCATCATTCTGACAGTTGCTTTTATCACTGGACTTTACCAGTATCAAAATTTACGAGGATGGTCTTTGCTATGGGGAACCCTGCAAGGTTCTCTCTACATGGTGCATTGGATTCCAGTTATGATTGTGACCACTTTAAACTTGTGTATAAAACCACAGGAATTGAATTGGGTTAAGACGGAACATCGCGGTCGAACTGTGTGAAAGAAACAAAGAATAATGCTGGATTTGCTGATTCAAAACGGATTAATTTTTGACGGTTTAGGCTCTGCGCCTGTTCGCGGAGATATTGGGATTCAAAATGGTCGAATTGTTGCAATCTCTCCATGTTTACCCAGCGATGCTCGTGAAGTTGTCGATGCTTCCGGATTGTGGGTTACGCCAGGATTTATCGATATCCACACTCACTACGATCTAGAGTTAGAGATTGCACCGGCCTTGAGTGAATCGGTTCGTCATGGCGTTACCAGCGTTGTCATTGGCAACTGTAGCTTGTCTGTTGCCGTTGGGAAACCTCAAATGCTCGCCGATATTTTTCAGAGGGTGGAGACGCTTTCCCATCGGCTGATTGATAAATGGCTACAAAAGTCGGTTTCCTGGCATACACCAGCAGAATATTTGGCTCATTTGCAGCAGTTGCCACTTGGCCCCAATGTTGCCCCTCTATTTGGGCATAGTGCCTTACGCGCCCATGTCATGGGATTAGAACGCAGCCTGACGGTTCAGCCCTCAGAAACGGAACTAAAAACTATGCAACAAATTGCGACAGACGCATTAGATGCCGGATTTGTTGGCATTTCAATTGATATGTTTCCTTGGCATCGGATGAGCGGAGAATGGCGGGGCTGCACCATTCCGTCGCAACACGCCAAACTGGGTGAATATGCCATGCTAGCCAATCTCTGTCGGCAACGCGATCGGGTTTTTCAAGTCACCCCCAATCTACAGCGACTGGCTTCCTTTCTAGATATTCTCCGCATGGGTTCAGGCATTGGGCAACGACCCCTGCGTCTAACTGTACTCTCCGCTTTAGATGCTGTACACGATCGCAAATTGTGGCGACTATTTTCCCCCCTGCTGTTCATCTGGAACCGGATTCTCAGGGGCAATGTTCGCTTTCAAACCCTTACCGAACCCTTCACGATTTACTCCGATGGTCCAGTCACGCCATTATTTGAAGAATTCCCCACAGGCGCACAACTCAATAGCTGCCAATCGCGACAGGAACGGCAACAATTGTGGCAATCTGAACGTTTCCGTCACCAGTTTCGACAAGAATGGAACAATCCGTGGCGTAAGTCATTCCATCGTCAGTTGGAATTGATGGAAATTGTCCGTTGTCCTGAAACCAACTGGCAAGGGTTGAGCTTTGCCGAAGTTGCCCGCCAAAAGCAACAAGATCCGGTTGATTTCTTCATCCAGGCGTTGCATCACTACGACACGGATCTAGGCTGGGTGGCTACGGGAGCCAATGATCGCTTAGAACCCCGTCTAGCTATGATGAAGCATCCCCATATCTTGCCTGGTTTTACGGATGCGGGTGCCCATGTCCGTAACCTCGGCTACTATGATGGAGCCTTATCGTTACTCAAACAAGCTGTCTCCACTCATTTCCTGCCCCCTGAAACAGCTATTTACCGCGTCACGGGAGAACCTGCTCAATGGTTTCGTCTCGATACCGGAGTCCTCAAAATTGGGGCTAAAGCCGATTTGGTTTTACTCAATCCGCAAGCCCTGAACCAGCCCATCAGCCCACAAGTGGAAATATCAGATCCAGTCTTAGACGGCGAACCGCGTAGGGTCAAACGTGGCTCAGATGATATCGTACAAGCCGTTTATATTAATGGGATTCAGGTTGTTCATCGGGGTCAAGTCAGTGAACGACTGGGGCGCGAACAACTGGGAACCGTTTTATCTCCCATCCTTTAACTGAGAATACCCTATGAGTAAACTCAATCCCGTTCTCCGCCAGAAGTTGAGAAATCGGATCGACGATCACACTTTAGATCATCCATTTACAGACTACTGGGATATTTTTGTCCTCAAACACCAGCACCCCATTAATGTTGCTCTCCATATTGCGGGAATCCTCTTCTTTTATGGCTTGATCTTTTGGACTTGGAAGTTACAAAATTTCTGGTTACTCTTGGGCTTACCATTAACTCAGTTAATAGGATTAACGGGGCATTTCCTGTTTGAGCAGAGTCATATCGATCGACAAGATGCTGTGTTCTCTTGGCGAGCTTCTTTCTGCTTGGGTCGAATGCTATTCAGGATTCTGTTGGGCAAATATGGAGAGGATATCCGCCAACGGCAAGAGGTGTTAAAGCAGTATCAGTTAAAAGGAGATTAGGACTTACTCTAAAGCCCCCTTTTTAAGGGGGTTGGGGGATCTCTTCTATGCAAGTTCTAGAAGATGAAACAAGCTGATTAATTATATTCAGTCATAGGGCAAATCACAGAGAGAAAAAATATCAGGTTTTCAGCCATGCAAATCTTCAATAACTGGGATGTCGTTGCTAAGGGTTGGTATATTGCCTGTCCCAGTCATACATTGCCTAAGGGAAAAGCGAAGTCTGTAGAGGTTTGCGGACAAAAGATTGCGATATTCCGGGGTGAGGATGGGCAAGTGCGGGCAATGGATGCTTACTGCCCTCATCTTGGAACAGATTTGGGAATAGGACAGGTTGATGGCAATTGGATTCGCTGTGCGTTTCATCATTGGGCATTTGATGAAACAGGACGTTGTCAAAATATTCCTTGTCAGCCAGAAATTCCTGCCAAAGCCAAATTACAAGCTTATGCAACCGAGGAAAAGTATGGGTTTATGTGGATTTATCCGGATGCTGAAGCACCAGAGAGAGTTGCTGATTTTGATGAGCTTAAAGGAAAAGCGATCGCGATTCAATATGATCGACCCTTTGAGCGGAGTTGCCATCACCACATCTGCATGATGAATGGGATTGATGCTCAACATTTGAAGACGATTCATCATCTCGACATCAAAATGGAACTGTCTTTGAATCGAGATGAATCAGGGACACAAATGGATTTCACAATGCGGGGACAGTTTCCCCAATCAACTTTTCGGGAACGGTTAGGGCAACGATTTCTAGGTTCGACCTATGAATATTCAATGCGGTATGCCCATGGCTGCATCGGTTTGTTAACGATGATGAAAAATGTCCGGCTTTTTCCCCCACTGCACATGATTTTTGCCTACACCCCGATCGCACCGGGAAGAACGCAAATTCAACCCATTTATGTGACCGAAAAGCGCAGAGGAATTATAGGATGGTTGCTCAGTCAATTCTTTCTGTTGTGTACCCGGTGGGCTTACTACATGCTCAGAGATGAAGACGGCGAGATTTATGACAATATTCGATTTAATCCAAAGATACTTCTAGGTATTGATGCGCCCTTGGTTCAGTACATGGAGTATGTGAACCAGTTACAACCATCACAATGGTCGCGGCTTCGAGCCGATGATTCTGTTCATCATCAGATGTTTCAAAAGTTTTAGGTCTCAATCTAGTGCATAGGGTGGACAATTTTGTCTCATGCACCATCGGGGCAGGAAATTTTCCAGGGGTGATCGCACTTCACTCTTCACCAACAATTCATAAAACTTCAGGAACCTCTCAGATCTGGCAAAGTTCCGTATTTATGCTGATCTCCTGACGCCAAAATTCGAGAACAATAGGTGTAAACCTTTGCGATATGAAGAGTCTATTGCATAAATTTAATTCTTAGTAATATTAATTTAATACAACTTCAAAAATAAGTTACCCCAAATATCCCCACTCTCCCCTGTCCTTAGCTTGCAACATCAAGAATCAGTAATCGGCTCCTTTGCAACTCGCTACTTTTGAATAGTCCATGCTGCAATCTGTACAAGACGTTTTCTCGGGAAATTTCATGGCACACGGCTACTGCTTCCTCTGGAAGCCAGAGTTAGTGTGGTTGCACGCTGGCTCGGACTTTTTGATTGGCATCGCCTACTACTCGATACCTCTGCTGCTGCTTTATTTTGTGCGTCAGCGTCAGGATATACCTTTCCAAGGAATTTTCCTGCTCTTTAGTGCCTTTATTTTGTCCTGTGGCACCGGTCACTTACTAGAAATATTGACACTTTGGCACCCGGTATATTGGCTATCGGGTTTGGTGAAAGCCATGACCGCCATCGTCTCCCTGTATACGGCTTCAGAATTGGTGCCTCTAATTCCAAAGGCGTTAGCATTACCCAGTCCAGCCCAACTGGAAGCCGCAAACCTGGCTCTGGAAAAAGAAATTGCTGAGCGTAAGGAAGCGGAGAATGCCTTGCGCCTAGCGAAACAAGAGTTAGAACAACGAGTAGAGGAACGAACCCGAGAGCTGGCAAGAGCCAATCAAGTGCTGCAATCTGAAATCATGGAGCGCGAGTTAGCCGAGTCAGCCTTGGCAGAGCGCGAACGATATTTGGCGGCTTTAGCCGAAATTCAACACCGCTTGTTGTCACTCAAAGGGGATAAAAACGACTACACCTCAATTTTGGAGCTGCTGGGACAATCGGCTAAAGCCAGTCATGTTTATGTGTTTGAGACTTTTTACGATACTAGGGGTGAGTTGTGGAGTCGTCCCTGTGCCCAGTGGGATGTTTCTCATCTCCACAGTGAAAGCGACAGTGCCCAATGTCCGTATTTGCCTTATGAAACCTGCTTACCCCGATGGACTGAGATTCTGGCACGGGGTGAAACGATTATGGGACTTGTCAGCGAATTTCCTGAACAAGAACGTTTGATTTTGGAGCAAATGGGGATTTTATCTCTATTAGTTTTGCCCCTGTGCGTGAACGAGCAGTTCTTTGGGTTTATTGTCTTCGATAACTGTACAAAAGCAAGAGTATGGTCAGCATCGGGAGTGGACTTATTGAGGGCGGGGGCGGCAGCACTCTCACTTCAGCACGAGCGTTCTAAAGCAGAGGTGGCGCTGCGGCGCTCGGAAGCTCAGCTTCGAGAACAAGCGACTCAACTCGAGCAAGCGCTGAACAAGATTAAACAAACCCAAACCCAGCTCGTCCAGAGTGAAAAAATGTATAGCTTGGGCATGATGGTGGCTGGCATTGCCCATGAAATTAATAATCCAGTCGGTTTTGTTTATGGGAATATTACCCCAGCCAGCGAATCGATCCAAGACCTGCTGCAACTGGTCAATCTCTATCGACAGCACTATCCAAACCCGGAACCTGTGATTCAGGAGTATGCAGAGACAATAGACTTGGACTTTGTCATGGACGATTTACCGAAGCTCTTGCAATCGATGAAAGTAGGAGCTGAGCGAATTCGTGATATTGTCGCCTCTCTGCGGACTTTCTCGCGTATCGATCAAGCACAAATGAAGCGAGTGAATATTCACGAAGGTCTTGACACGACCTTACAAATTTTGCAGCATCGACTGAAAGAAAAGCCGGAACGCCCTGCTATTGAAGTGATAAAAAAGTATGGAAGAATCACCTCGGTTGAATGTTATTCGGGACAGCTCAATCAAGTCTTTATGAATATTTTGGCGAATGCGATTGATGCATTGGAGTCGATGATTCTGAGCAGTGAACATATCGAAAATGACAGCAGCTTGGCTCATCCTTCGCCTCAGATTCAAATTTCTACAGAACTGCTAGACGCCAGGGAATCCGCTTCCAATTCACCGAGTGTCCTGATCCGAATCATCGACAACGGACCCGGCATGACTGAACGGGTCAGACTTCTGCTTTTTGATCCATTTTTTACCACCAAACCGGTGGGTCAGGGAACGGGTCTTGGATTATCCATTAGCTATCAAATTATTGTGGTGAAACATGGGGGGCAAATACGATGTGTATCCGCACCCGGACAGGGCACTGAATTTATTATTGAGATTCCCATTCGGCAGTGCCATCGAAAGTTCTCTACTAGCCGTCAAGAGACTTCAGAACCACAGACATTGTCCGCCAAAAATCGGCAACTTTGCCAAAGCTAGTATCATAAGCTGATGTGCAGCTAAATGGCCATAGCGAAATTGTTATAAGGGGTGTGGGGTGTGAAGGTATACAAATTAAATGCGTAACAGCTTACTATTAGATTCGGTTATCTAACTACATTTTGACTGTCTGGAAAGCCAAATTGATCGGGCAACTCATCAGATGTGATTTTCAGAATCTCCAGTAAAGTCTTGTACTGAACAGGGGTGAGTTGTGGCACCGATCGCCCTGCTTCCCAATTCCTTACAGTTGTCTCCGTCACGCCAAGTACTTCCGCCAACTGCTTTTGGGTTAGAAATTGCTGCACTCTTAGTCTCATTAAGGGCGATCGTTCAGACTTTTTCATTCATTATTGATGATTGATGCGGTCACGCTCTTATTCTTCCTCGTCGCCAACCTCATCTTCCTCATTAAGGTCTTCCCTCGTTTTGCACTGCAAATCCCCGTACAGTTGTTGAAAACTGTTCAGCCGCGCCCTCAAGCGAGGTATTTTTTGTTCTAAATAAGCCAATTCCTCTTGAGTTTCCAAGATTAATTGGCTAAGCATTCCCCCAGATATTTCGCCTCTTGAAACGCCTGTAAATCTTCTGGATTCTTGACTCTGGATATTTGCGTGATCAGTTCTGTGCGAGTCATTCCCAGACTGGCTGCTACCTGATTCAGGTTTTCCCAGTCCTCTGGTTCGATCCGTATGCCCACACTGATCGTCTTCTTGTCTGATTTCGGTCTGCCGCGCTTGTTCGTCATTCTTCTTCCTCGTCGCTAACTTCGTCTCCCTCGTCCTCTTGGTCAAACTCTTCGTCACTCTTAACTTGCAACTCGACATAGAGACGTTCAAGCCTCGCCCTTCTGGTGTTTAGCTGTTTGAGTCGGTTGTTATGAAACTCTATTTGCGAACTGTGATATGCCGTTAACTCATCATTTTCATCAAGCAGTTCGCGGATGATTCCCCCAGCAGTAGTTCCTCTGAGAGTATCGCTGAATCGATCCGTATCTCTCCCCTGGCTAACCTCTGCACTAACTGAGATCTGGACATCCCTAGAGCTTTGGCTTTCTGACGGAATAGTTCCCAGTCCCTCGGCTCCAGCCTCAAGGTCACTGTCTTCGTATTCCTGTCTGATTTTGGTCTTCCTCGACCTTTGGTCATCTTTCCTTTGCTGGGTCATAAATTCTTCCTAATTATCGCATACGCAAAAAATCACTACGGCTCGGTCTTGACTTCCAATTATTGAGTATGCAAATAATAATACCAGATAGATTTTTGGCATGTCCAAATGCCAAACAGTCAATAAAGTTCCTGACAGGCGATCGCTAAAAAGATCGCTGCGCCTCCCTTTCTAAAGACATTACCCAGATTTTGACAATGAAACACTCCGACTGGCTGCGCCTTCAAGCAGAAGGCGAGAGCATCTGTGCAACCATGCGCCAACAGGGATATCAATGCCGCAAACAGAATCGACGCTTATCCTGGAAGCTTTGCAAAGAGGGTCAGGACGATTACATTCTTACATTCGTACCAGCACCCGTCAGCGATTGGACATTGATACCCAACAATACCGACCCCGAACGGCAACAGCTTTGGCAACTGATTGAGCGCACCTTAACCAGCATCAGGGGAGAAGTCATAAAAACTCTGCCAAAACGCAGTTCACAAATTGAAGACTACTCCCGCCCTTGGGCGATTATCCGACTCCTCCCTGATGCCAGACGGTATACAGTGGCAAGATTCTTCAACCGCCAAGACGCCGAAGACCACCGACGCTTTCTCAACCGCTTCATGCCTGCTGCTGAATTTGAAGTCGTCTTTGATGTTCCCAACGAACCGCTTCAATGCACAACTGACCAAGAAGAAGCATCAAGTCTTGGCGAATAGAATTCGCGTCTACAAAAACAAAGTCCGCCATATCGCGCTTGCGCTGCGCGTAGCGCACCACGCGGACTCGCAAAAATCCAAGTATTTGAAACCTGCGTAGGCAGGTTTAGTTTGTGTAGCTGCGGTTTCAACCGCCTAATGGCACTCAACAAGAAATCAAGCCACCATGACAACCCTATTTCGCCGCATCAACCCCGCACAAAAATTCCGCATCACCCAGCATCAAATTGCCAAACTCTTGAGAATTCCCCCTTCACTAATTGTCAAAATCGAATCCTGGCTCTATGTCGTATTTGTCCATCGGCTCGACAAAGGAGGACAATTCATCAGTTATCGCCAGATGGAACATTGGAAAAATGCCATTGCCTGTCAACTGCAAAAATGTACCACTAAGCAACAGCTACAACACTTGTGGAACGCAATTGAACGCGACCACACAAAACATAACTCTCAATACGCCGATTCCGTTCTGCCCTTCCTGAAAAACATCTGGGCAAAATGCCTCCCCACAGCCGCTTAGCCGCTTTAAAACTACCTTTACGACAAACTCAGCCGGCACACAAGCGATAGCGAAGCGCTGCCGCCTTGCCTCAGAGGGTCTATATCCTTGTCAAATTAGTTGCGAACCAGCGATCAATGAAGGCTGGTGTAATATGCATTGGGGTAAGCGATCGCGAAGCGAGTAAAGCGTTCGCCCTACAGCTATCAAGGGCATCCTATGGCAGGCGTTGCTGAAGCGTCGCGCAGATCGCTCTTCCTCATCTATTTAGAGCACAAGCCCTAAAAGCTAAACTACGATAACTTGGCATCGACCTAGAACAGTTGTGACAGAAATTAATTTACAAGTCGAAGAAAAGGCTGATCGCATTGATCGCTACCTTTCCCAACACCTTCCCGATCTCTCGCGATCGCGCATTCAACAACTCATTGAACAAGGGCAAGTGCAGGTTAACGATAAAGTTTGCACCTCTAAAAAAATAACCGTGCAATCGGGCGATCGCATTTTTATCACCATCCCCGAAGCTAAACCCCTAGATTTACAGCCCGAAGCCATCCCCCTGGATGTTCTTTACGAAGATGACTCCCTAATCATTATTAATAAACCGGCTGGTTTAGTCGTGCATCCCGCCGCCGGTCATGAAAGCGGCACTCTTGTCAACGCTCTCCTGGCACACTGCACCAATCTTGCTGGCATTGGTGGCGTTCAACGTCCGGGAATCGTCCACCGATTAGATAAAGATACAACAGGCGCAATTGCGATCGCCAAAACGGATCAAGCTCATCAACATCTACAAGCCCAACTTAAAGCCAAAACCGCCCAACGCGAATACTTAGGTGTTGTCTACGGTGCGCCATCCACCGACAGGGGAACCATTGACCAACCCATCGGACGCCATCCTGTAGACCGCAAAAAAATGACAATCTTGCCAGTGGACAAAGGCGGACGTACCGCTATCACCCACTGGCAAGTTAGAGAACGATTGGGGAATTACACCCTAATCTATTTTCAACTCGAAACAGGCCGCACTCACCAGATTCGTGTTCATAGCACCTACATGGGGCATTCCCTTGTCGGCGACTCTGTTTATGGCAGTGGTCGCTCGGTAGGGGTCAATCTACCAGGTCAGGCACTCCATGCTTGGCGACTCCGATTGCAACATCCAGTTTCTGGAGAGTGGATTGAGGCAATTGCCCCTCTTCCATCCGCCTTGATCACATTGCTGGATGTGCTGCGGCGACGTGCTACTGCACTAACGCCGAGGCACCCTTGATAAATAATCGATATTCTGCGCTGACACCCGTGGGACTGGGTTGGTTTTTGGCGCAATCGACCGTGCCATATCCGAATACAGAGATGGGTCGCCTGCTTTTGCCTTCCTGTCTTGTGGCTTGAAGGTCCGTACCTCGTTCTGCCAGATAATTTGCGGGAAGCCCAGTTGCGAGCGGTGATAAGCCTCGTAACGGGGAGATTTGATGTTGAAGGGTAGTTCACCCTGACTCCGGCTGTGTAAAACACGACGCCGTTGATAGGGAACAGTATTGTACCCAAAAGTGTTCAGGTACTCGTCGCTATTGAGCAGTTGATCGACGAAGCCTGTAATACCCTTAGTAGCAACTACGATTGACCAAGCGATTTTTTCCCGTTCGCCGTAGACATCACGTCCCAGTGTCCGTTGCACGCATTGCTCAACAAAGCGATAGTTGCTGTTTTTCTCGTAGAAGCTGTTTTTGAAAGTCTTAGACAGCAACAACCCACGAATGAAGTCCCGCACCGTGATTTGACCATTGCGGAGCTGAGATTCAAGAGCAGGCTCTCGATCCCAAGCAAAGGCATGGAAGAAGATCTGGCGGTAGGCGGCTTCGATCAGATTATCCATATCTCCAGAGGAGAGCAGGTTATCTGTTGTAAAAATTCTGGGTTGCTCATCACCAGGAATTTCATATGGAGCTACGCGCTGATTTTGGCTCGTAGGTGAGTAGCTTAATAAAGGTAAGGCCACGTTGGCAATCTCCGTAATCTTAGAAAATCTTACAAACCTTAAATTTTAAATATATAGCAAATCCTGTACCAATCCATAAAAAAGTAGGTGTCCATTTGATAATTGGACACCGGAGGAAATGGCTCATCGTTGTCTGGCGGCAGTTTCAGGAATAGCCCATCCAAAAAGTCAGTGAGTCTGCTATTGATGCACAATGAGGCCAATTTCGCAAGTATTTCTCCATATCAGGTTGCAAGAGTGGAGGTGCTAGTCCCAATCCCAAGCAAAGATGAGAAATAATATTAAAAAACTGCCAATCGTGACCTGGGGAGCCTAAATGAGCATGAGCGTATTCATGCACAACAATACTTAACCAATCTTGACGTGCTGTTCGTCCTACATCGATCAAGATGACTGAAGGATAGACCATAATATTGCACAAGCCATCGATGCCGTATTCCTGAGCTAGAGGGGTTGCCAGAATATGCATAGGGCGACGTTGCTCAGGATGAAAGCAGCCATGACAGGCTTCTAGATAAGCATTGAGTTCAGCATTGATGGCATCGATGTGATTGCCAATCCAGGTATAAATGCGCTCACTTTCCCTGACATCATCTGTCACGTCCAGCATTTCTGGCTCTAATGCCAACTGACGCACAGCCGTCAAATACTGATAACCACGCACGAATGGAATTGTACTAATTGTCGATTCACCAACCCAAGGCGGACTGAAACTGTCTGACGACCAAGACATCCTGTGCTTGTTGAGGTACTAAAGTTTCACGGCGTTCATCATCCAAATCAGAGCCAATGCGAGTTTCCACACACAAAGAGGCTGTGCTAAATCCACCAAAACGCTTGACTATACTAGTTCGCATCCGCACATCTGAGTTGATGAAGCAGAATCGCTCTTCAGAACTCATCGTTTCATATTCGGTTAAGAGAACGAGGGCATCCTCATCATCGAGCAGATAGCGACCCGCTACTGGCACAATCTCGGCATAACCTCTTTCTCGCAGTAAGCTGCCTTGTCTAGGATTATCCAGATCAGGGACAATGACCATCACGGTGGAGCCTGTGTGATTTTCCTCTTCGCTTCTATCCCAGGCCATCGTCCCCTGCCAACTGACTAGCGCCCCGCCCGCTGCCAAACTAGGGTCAACTTGATGTAACTGGCAAATCTCAACCACCTGGGGATGATCAGCCGCTAAAGTTGCTACATCGATTTCTGACTCTCCTGTCTCCGCTCGCCTAAAAGCAAGGTGATGGGTCGTGCGCTGCGATCGCCACTGACCAGCACTTAGCTGAAAAAATTCCATTCCATCCATCTATATGTATCTCCTGCGGAGGATTACTCACCGTTTTGGCTTTTTTTACATTCCCTGATTATAGAGTCCCTGTCTTGAAGTTTGGATGGGCAACACAGGTTTGCCAAATCGTTAAATTTTGTGACTTTAATTTGGACGTGTTTGATAAATACAGGTCATTACTCTTTGCTGATCAATAAATTTATTAGGCATAAATTTTTACAGTTAGCTGACGAGATTTTGAAGCTCCAAAAGCCTTTGAATCTCAACGAGCTGAGTATGAAATTAAGGAGCTATTTCCAGCCAGCGAGCCTCACCTTACGGCTAGTTCGCGAGTCCCCCTCGCTGACGCTCACCCATCCACTACTAGCCATTGCCTTGCTGGGTTTGGGAGATCGCATTAACTGATTTGCAATCACCTTGAACACAGAAGACACTATCTAGAGTCAATGTAGGTTTGGTCTATCTAGAAATGCTGCGACTTTGCCACTTGTTCAAACGAGCTTCTCCAACTGCCGCCAAAGAGCGCAACTGGGCAATTTGTTGCCGTAACAGAACAAGTTCAGTCGCTTGCTCTTGAGATTGCTGATTCAGAGATTCATAGCTCGACTTCTGGTTCGCCTGTAAAACAATCTGACTCTCTAATTGACCTTGCAGTTGACCAATTTGTTGCTCTTTCTCGGCAATGACTTGGTGCTGCTGTTGCGACTGCTGTTGCAGGGTGTCGTAGCTGGATTGCAGGGCTGTGTACTCTGTGTTCCGGCTTTGCATTTGCTCTTGCAGTTGACCAATTTGTTGCTCTTTTTCGGCAATGACTTGGTGCTGCTGTTGCGACTGCTGTTGTAGGGTGTCGTAGCTGGATTGCAGGGCTGTGTGCTCTGTGTTCCGGCTTTGCAGTTGCTCTTGCAGTTGACCAATTTGCTGCTCTTTTTCGGCAATGACTTGGTGCTGCTGTTGCGACTGCTGTTGTAGCGATTTGTTGTTCGACTGTAGCGAGGCTTGCTCAGCAACCCGACTCTCTAATTGACCTTGCAATTGAGTAATTTGTTGCTGTAAATCGGTAATGATATGTGCTTGCTCTTCTAACTGCTTTTGAGAGGATTCATCTTTCTGTGATGACAAACTCTGGTCTTTTTGTTGGGCAACCTGATTGTTGGGTTGTAGCTCTGTGGTCACTCCATGAAGCTCACTGCCTTTTGCCGATTCAGTAGCGGCGGGCTGGATGGCGAGCTTGATTTCTGCCGAATCACTATAGAGCGCGATCCGACCTGTCGCCATCGCTTCACACAGCTCAGACGGAGATAGCCCTGCTTTTTCGGCTAGCGTACTCAAGAAATGAAGCCCTTTTGGTGTAACGGGTTCCCCCATCTTGACTGGTGTTTTTGAGTGCAAGTTGGGAGCGCCACGCCTCTTCTTTGGCATTGGCATTTTTTTCGATGATTTTCTGATTATTGACTGGACTTCAGTATAGATCTATCTGTACAAAAACTAATATATCGTGAGCTCATAGTTGAAAAAGATTTACCAACGGGTGATGCGATCTGAGCCGATCGGATAGGCGGTCAAACTCTTCCTCACTGATAGGGCAAAGAGTGTCAAAAATGGGTTCAATTCTTCACGTTTTACCAAGGCGAAGCCATCACCCAACAGCCAACAGGTAGAAACACCAGCCAAAACTGATTAGGGGTGTAGTTACCACACCCCTAATGACACCACCTAATTTTCAGACCGAACCCTAGAGGGGAGTGATACTAGCGATCTTACCGCCTTGGCGTTGCACTCTCTGCATATGAGGGGTTAGTTCTTCATAGGGAATAATGACGGCCTTGTTAACTCGGCGAACCTTCGGATAGCCAGGTCCATTAATGCCTGCAACTTCAACCCGGAAGAGCCGACCAGACCCGAACGCTTTGGAGCCGCCAAACGTACTGAAGGAAGCATCCCCTTTCTTCGCTGGCAGGAAAGCAAAGCCTCCTGCACCACCCGAAGGTGGCACGACCACAGAAGCCGTATTACGTGCTAGATCCTTGACCAACCGGGGAACACTGCCAGTTAACTGTGCCCGATCGCTACTGGCATAACCCCGATAAAGTTGCAGTAATCGAGGGAATCCAACTGTTCGCTGTCCGATTCCTGTGGTTACAAGGTCTCTGTAATAGGGTACGATATTTTCACCAAAGCTGGCTTGATACTCAGGGGAGTCAATGTAGGAGTCAATATCTGCATCAAAACCTTTAGATTGATACAGATTCATGTGAGCCGTAATTTCCGACTGGTCATAGGGTGCCCTCCCTAAGAGGTGCTTATAGTTAAGCTCAATCGTCCGGCTTTGGAAATTGTTGTAGAAGAATTTTTGTTTGTACAGATCCGATTTAGCCACTAGGCGAACAAATCCCTGCACCGTGATCTTGCGATCGCGCAGCAGAGATTCAGCAATAACAAGACGTTCAGAGTTCAGGAGATGAGGATTACCTAAGACCTGCTGATAAACAGCCAGAATAACCGCTTCAACATCTCCCTGAGTCGCATTGGGACGCAGTTCTGCCGGAGCGGCATTACTAAACGCCGACGTTCCTAGGCGAGAGGCTGCTGTTGTAATAGCCACCTAAAATTCTCCTTCAATAATTCGTAATGGAATGAATCAATCATGGGTGGGTTGGATCAACAAAGGGTAATCAGCAATAGGCCAGAACTTTCTAGCATTTCCTATTACAAATTACCCTTGATACCCAACGGCTCTAGACAGGGCTAACACTAACGACTTTACTGCCAGAACGATTTAACTGTTGTAATTTAGTCGTCAATTGGTCATAGGAAACCAGCAGTTCGGTCGTGATCTGCCGTACAACCGTTGATTGGGGGGATGCAGAGCGAACCACCCGCAGTCGGTAGACATCTCCACGAGAACCACCCAATGCACCCGAAAGCGCACTGGGATTAGAAGCTGTAATTGGGGTTGCCAAATTTCTGGCGACTTCCCAGGTTAACCGAGGTTGTTTTTGCCCCTGTGCCCGATCGCTGTTAGCATAGCCGCGATAGAGGTGTAACAAACGGCTAAAGCCGATTGCTCGTTGTCCGGGGTGATCAACTTGAAAATCCCGGTGATAAGGAACAATATTATCCCCGAAACTATCTTGATATTCTGGTGAGTTCAGGTAAGAGTTAATCTCAGCTTCGTACCCCTGAGAGGTGAACAGATCCAAATGATAGGCAATCTCGGTCTGATCATAGGGAGCTCGTCCCAGCAGGTGCTTATAGTTCAACTCGATAAAGCGTACATGGAAGTTGGGATACAAGAACTTCTGGCGATAGAGTTCCGATTCCGCAATTGCCCGGACAAACTCTCGCACCGAGATAGCGCCACGCATCAAAAGTGACTCAGGCCCCACTAACCGCTCACTCTTCATCAAGTGCTCATTTCCTAGCACCTGGCGGTAGGCGGCTAAAATCACAGCTTGGGCATCATTCTTAGTCCAATTTGGGCGCAATTCAACAGGTTTGGCTTCCTCAAAGGGTTTTATCCCCAATCTTCCTGCTTCTTGTAAGCCAGCCATATTTGTTTCCCCCGTAACTAATTAGTAAACAAGTTTTTTCACGAATTTTTAACTTTACGGCTGATCAATTTGCCCGGAATGATCAACAGACCCATCCTCTCGATAGACCAGCAAATCTTTCCGGGCACAGCACACAACTAGAGCGCGTTGATAATGTAGTCGATGTAGGAGTTGACTTCCAGTGCAGGGTCACCGGTTAAACCATGGTTAGCCTTGATGTACTTGAGCGCTTCAGCATACCAACTGGGAACCAATTCAAAGCTGCTGTGCATTTCACCCAGACCGGCTAACAGGTAATCATCAGCTGGACCTGTACCCCCAGCAATCAGGCAATATTGAATGATCCGCACATAATAGCCGATGTCGCGTAAGCACTTGGCTTTGCCACGAGCATCAGAGGCATAGTTATTGCCTTGCATGGTGGTGGTGTAGGGGAATTTTTGGTAGACCGCATTAGCCGCGCCTTCAGCCAACTGTTGAGCTTTAGCACCCAGAGCCTTTGCTGCTTCTAGGTCAGCGGTAGCTAAGCGTAGGCGACCAAATGCCACTTGAAGTTCGACGTTGCCTAAGTAACGACCTTGAGAATCAGCTGCTGCAACCGCTTCAGTTAATTGTGTCTTCATTTTGAATGATATCTCCCTAGTTTTTTAGAAAGTTTTAAATGGACAAAGCTTGAGCTGGAACGTATCTTTGTCAATTTGACAAGCCTTTAAGATTTTTGCCTTAAGCTCGCCTCGGGTGAACCTACGGACTATTAGCTGACCGCAGCAGCAGCGCGATCAAAGTAGCTAGCTAATTCAGCCATCAAAGCGCTACAGTCACCAGGAGTAACACCATTTCTATCATTGGCGAGCGCAATAGCAGCTTCCTTCATCTTGGCGATGCTGGTTGCCATGGAAGAGGTAGGAACGCCCAAAGCCAAGTAGGTTTCACGCAGACCATTTAAACAGCGATCATCCAAAACGCTGGAGTCTCCTAGAAACACGGCATAGGTGACATAACGCAGGATGATGTCCATGTCGCGCATACAGGCAGACACCCGACGGTTGGTGTAAGCATTTCCGCCCGGAGCAATCAACTGGGGCTGCTCTTCAAACAATGCACGAGCGGCATTGGTGACGATGGTGGAAGAGTTACCTGTAATCCGGTTGACCACATCGGTGCGCTTCGCACCATCCTTCACCATAGCCATCAGAGCATCAATTTGAGCACTGCTCACTAACTGACCTTGGTTATCGGCCTGGGAAACGACCTTGGTAAAGGCGTCTAACATGATCCAAATCTCCTTAAAAAAAATTTGTTTGATTGAGTAAAGTTTTGTTTCAAAACTGAGAGGTTCAGTTTCGATAATCTTGTTTGTACAATGCAATGGGAAGTATTTTTGTTAAAAATTATAAAGAAGTTCTAGGCATTCTTTGGATGGCTTGAGAAGCCTACAGTAAACCCAAAAGGAAGTGTAGAAACATGACCTTCTAAGGTTAAGCTCTGTAACGTTTTATCCGAAGAGTGCAGATTCAAATCCCTTCCCCCTTGTATGATCGGGACACCTTTTACAAGTTTTGTAAGACTAGGGGTTTGTATAAACGTGGCTATTCCTCTATTAGCTTATGCTCCTTCTTGTCCAAACCAGCGTGTAGACGCACTGGGCGCTCGGGATGATGAAGCTATCATTTATTCCACTGATGATCAGTTTTCACCAACAGATATGGGAAATCTGATTAATGCGGCTTATCGCCAGATCTTTTTTCACGCCTTTAAGTGGGATCGTGAAATCGTTCTGGAATCTCAACTTCGCAACAGACAGATTACGGTTCGTGACTTCATCCGTGGATTACTGCTATCTAAAACCTTTATCGACAGCTTCTACAACAAAAACAGTAACTATCGCTTTGTTGAACACTGTGTGCAAAAGGTTTTAGGACGCCGAGTTTACAGTAATGCGGAGAAGATTGCCTGGTCGGCAGTGGTTATGACCAAAGGGGTTAAGGGGTTCGTTGATGACCTCCTCAACAGTGATGAATACATCGAAAACTTTGGTGAAAATACTGTTCCCTATCAACGTCGTCGGATTCTGCCCAGTCGTGCGATTGGCGAAACGCCTTTCAACATTACCTCTCCTCGGTATGATGCCTACCACCGCAATCAATTAGGCTTTCCTCAACCGATTTGGCAAGAGACTGTCCGCAACTTCCGCTCCTACGACCAACAACCCAAGACGGGCGATCCCACTTTGTTTCTCAGAATGGCACAAAGCATCAGCCCCACAGCCGGCAAGCCAAATTCCACTTCGGTCTACGACCTCGATATTGACAAGACAGTCCCGTATCGCCGTCGTTAAGAAACCCGCCTTAAGTGGGAGCCATTGATTCCTTGGCTCACGTCACTAGCCGGGGTGAAAGGGCTTCCTGCAATTGAGGCATGTGGGTCACAGCCAAAATACAGTCAAAATCGGGGGTGATCACAGCGCCAGGAAGCTGAGCGAGCACCACCGTGAGCTTGAATTGGTTGAGGGGTTCCACGGCAGGAAAAGGCGTTGTAGCCGGATTCGCCGATTGATTGGGGGAGCCGTTCAACGCGAGCATCACCCCTTTGAGGACGACCAACGTCTTGTTCTGACATCACTGAACCGACGCCCTAGAGAGGAAACTAGCGGTAGTTGTCGGTACTGGCATCGCGTCACTCTAAAATTCCTAACAATGCAATTTGTTAAGATTTTGTTAACGAGTTATACGGGTGCTAACCGTGCTAAGCCCTGATATCAAAGGGTTTGAGTTTTCCTGAGCCTGGAAAATAGGTCTAATTAACTTAACAATTCGTAATAGATCTAAGACCCAAGGACGGTGTATAAAAAAACGGTGAGGGAATCAACGACAGGCAAAAGCTAAGTAAAACACTAGTTCAGCAAGTTTTTAGGTTTCTCATAAAAACCTAAAAGTCTCTCAGATTTCCCAAAAGCTCTGTTTTGTTGTCTGATATACAGAACAGGTGAAACGGAAAACCCAGTTGAACTAAAATTTTAAAGGCTGTCTAGAGTTGAAATCCCTAGCTGCTCGAACTGCTCCGAACTGGCTTCTTCCAGTTCTCAAGCAAAACCCAAAACTAACCACCCAGTAAGTAGGAGTTATCTTTCATGTTCGACGCTTTCACAAAGGTTGTTTCACAAGCTGATGCACGCGGTGAATACCTGAGCAACAGCCAATTGGATGCTCTGTTGGCTACTGTCAAAGATGGCAGCAAGCGGATCGATACCGTCAACCGGATCACAGGTAGCGCTTCCAGCATTGTTGCTAACGCCGCTCGTTCTCTGTTTGCTGAGCAACCCCAGTTGATCGCTCCTGGTGGAAATGCTTACACCAACCGTCGTATGGCAGCTTGCTTGCGCGATATGGAAATCATCCTGCGCTATGTCACCTACGCTATCTTTGCTGGTGACGCTAGTGTTCTGGATGACCGTTGTCTGAATGGTCTGCGTGAAACCTACTTGGCACTAGGTGTTCCTGGCGCTTCTGTAGCAGCAGGTGTTAGCAAGATGAAGGAAGCCGCGATCGCAATTGCCAACGACCGTAACGGTATCACCCAAGGGGATTGCAGCGCTCTGATGTCTGAACTGGCTAGCTACTTCGACCGCGCTGCCGCAGCGGTTTCCTAATCTAGTGTTCAGCGCAATTAGCTAACACTTGTCAGTTGGGCAAAAAAAATTTCAACCAGAACTTTGTAAAACATTAGGGAGATACCTCAACAATGAAGACACCTCTGACCGAAGCAGTTTCTGCAGCTGATTCTCAAGGCCGCTTTCTTTCTAGCACAGAACTCCAAGTTGCTTTTGGTCGCTTTCGGCAGGCTGCTGCTAGCTTAGAAGCTGCAAAAAGCTTGAGTGCTAATGCTGATCGTTTGGCTCAAGGTGCTGCTCAAGCGGTATACAACAAGTTCCCCTACACCACGCAAATGCAAGGTAACAACTATGCAGCTGACCAGCGTGGTAAGGACAAGTGTGTTCGTGACATCGGCTACTACCTGCGGATTGTTACTTACTGCTTGGTTGCAGGTGGCACAGGCCCACTCGATGAGTACCTGATTGCTGGCTTGGATGAAATCAACAGCACCTTTGAACTGTCTCCTAGCTGGTACGTTGAAGCCCTCAAGTACATCAAGGCCAATCACGGTATCACTGGTGATGCAGCTACCGAAGCCAACTCTTACATCGACTATGCGATTAACGCCCTGAGCTAGTAAGGTGCGTGTAGCCCGGTAAGGTAAACAGCTCTATCAGCAAAATGAGTCAGAGTTGTTAATCTTACCGGGCAATTTTATTCTCACCATTCTGATAAAAGACTTGAAAAAAATATTTTCTGTTGGGTCATTGAGGGGGAGATAAACGACAGCGTTAAAAGCCGGACGATTAGAAATTAAACCCTTTGAAGAGTCAGGATTGGTAGAAGTACGTACCGATAGAGGAGAAGTTTGAATGGCCATTACAACAGCAGCATCTAGACTAGGAACATCAGCTTTTAGCAATGCCGCTCCGGTAGAATTACGCCCCAATTCAAGTAGAGCCGACGTGGAAGCCGTGATTAGCGCTGTCTACCGTCAACTACTGGGCAATGACTATTTGATGAAATCTGAGCGCCTCACCAGTGCTGAGTCTCTCCTGCGTGATCGGAAGATTACAGTGCAAGACTTTGTGCGTCAGGTGGCTAAATCGGAACTGTACAAATCTAAGTTTTTCTATAACAGTTTCCAAACACGAGTCATTGAACTCAATTATAAACATTTGTTGGGTCGTGCCCCCTATGACGAGGCTGAAGTGATTTATCACTTGGACTTGTACGAAACCAAGGGATACGAAGCCGACATTGATTCCTACATTGATTCGCCAGAGTATCAAGCCAACTTTGGTGAAAATATTGTGCCCTATTATCGGGGTTTCCAGACTCAAACCGGGCAAAAAACCGTAGGGTTTAGCCGCATGTTCCAACTTTATCGCGGCTATGCTAACAGCGATCGCGCTCAACTGAAAGGCAATTCTTCTCGCCTTGCCAGTGAACTAGCACAGAATAGTGCGTCCACCGTGATTAACCCCTCCAGTGGCAATGGTAGCTTTGCGTACCTACCTTCCTTGAGAGGTGTTACTCCCAGCAGTGGTTTTGGTGGGTCAGCCACCTTTGGCAAGTCCGGTCGTCTCTACCGCGTCGAGGTCGCTGGACTCAATCAGGCCAGATATCCTAACGTGCGCCGGATTAACCAAGCCTTCATCGTTCCTTATGAAGAGCTATCCACCCAAATGCAGAGAGTTTTACGCCAAGGTGCCAAAATCGCCAGCGTTACTCCTATCTAGTTTGAATGAGTCATGGGTCAGGAGATGATTGGATTTTGGCTAATCATCAATGACCCATGAATTTTGTGAATTCTGAGTTCTGTATTTTGATGAGGATATAAATTATGTTGGGTTCAATTGTCGCTGGAAGAACGGGTAGTTCACCTTCTAGCAATCGCTGCTTTCGCTATGAAGTTGTCGGCCTGCGTCAAAGCGGAGAAACAGATAATACAGATTATCCAATTCGTTCTAGTGCCAGCGTGTTTATCACGGTACCGTACAACCGGATGAATGAAGAAATGCAACGGATTACGCGGCTGGGTGGCAAAATCGTCAGCATTCAGCCCTTAACCTCTGACGCTGAACCGGTTACCGAATCAGAAAGCTAACGAAGCCTTCATGCGAGAGTCGAGTTTTGAGAATTTTGAATCTTTATCACCGGGAAAGTCACCGGAGGGTAGCGAGTCTTTAACTGTAGAGCAGGCGATCGCTAATCTACAAGGCCAAGACCAAGGACTTCGCTATTACGCAGCTTGGTGGCTAGGCAGATTCAGAGTTCGCGAATCGGCAGCGATTGATGCGCTAATCGCCACGTTAGAGGATGAAACTGACCGGACGCCTGACGGTGGCTACCCCCTGCGGCGAAATTCAGCGAGAGCGCTGGGCAAACTAGGAGACCGAAAAGCGGTGCCCGCACTCATTCGTTGTTTAGACTGCTCAGATTTCTACGTGCGTGACGCCGCCGTCGAGTCATTAGGGAGGTTGGGCGATCCGGTCTGTATCCCAGAGTTGATGAAACTACTAGACGGTGGGTTAGAAGCGGCTCAACCGATACCAGGATGTCCTCATTTGGCTCAACCCTACAATGCAACGATTGAAGCCTTAGGTTCCCTGGATGCTACTGATGCCATTGACCTGATTCAACCCTTTCTCGATCATCCGATAGAGCTAGTACGATACGCGGCTGCACGAGCTATGTATCAGTTGACAAAAAAACAAATATATGCTCAACGGTTAGTCCAGGCTTTGACCGGAGAAAAACTGCAACTGCGACGGGCAGCGCTGAGCGACCTGGGAGCCATTGGTTATTTCCCGGCGGCAGAAGCGATCGCTGAAACATTGGCAGAAAATAGCCTGAAGCTGATTTCGCTCAAAGGACTTTTAGAGTACCAGGCCATAAACAACTCAACAGAATCCTCCTCGATATCGGAAGAGGCTGTTCAGGTCATGACTTTGATGGATAATCTGCTATAGTCCATCAGAAGAAGAGGGGAAGTGAGAGACTTAAGCCAAGTGGAGGAGTGGAGATGGGGCGAATTCCTCAAATCTCTCTCCAAGACAGAGAGCAAGCCGACCCCCCTCACCTGTG
>DATNQL010000518.1:0-4345 GCA_036704025.1 Stenomitos sp. | reverse complement strand
AAGCTGATTTTGAGTAGTCGTAATTGTAGGATACAGGACGATTCAAATCAGGTGGTGCTTGAATCACCCCAAAACGAGAATAACCGATTTTTAAGTCGTAATTTAAACGCCTTTCTGGGTTACTGAGGGTAGCGTAGGCTTCGTTAATTGCCTGAAATTTTGACGTAGCAACAGGAGCAGGCAATTCCGTAGTATCAGGATGATATCGTTTGCTCAGTTCCCGATAAGCGCGGCGGATGTCGATTACCGATGCTGAGGGATGCAGCCCTAGCAAGGAATAGTATGTAGGGTCACTGCTTTGCGGCATTGCACCGTTTTGATTCACGGCTGTCTGATTCACTTTGCAATCAAGTTTTTTCTAATATTCTAAACCCATCACTAGCCACAAATGTCATAGAACTTTAGGCAGAAAAGCATCTTCAAGTTACGATAAGTTTTATTGCTAGAGTGCATTTTCTACTCATTGACATCCTCACCGGGCTAAAGCCACGGTGAAACCTAAACCTCACGATTTAGGTTTCTGTTTCTTTCCCTTCGGGTTCGCCAGTTCCCTACGGCGGGAAACCCGCCTTCAGGACTGGACTCACCATTACTGGATTTTCGCAACTGCCCTTTAACGGTATGGTTATTAGGTCTTATGTTCGCTCCACAGACTGCAACGGTGTGTCCCACGTGCGATTCGTTCACTCGAAATGAGTAGAAATACTCAGGGATGAGTGGCAGGGGATAAAGAGCCGGGTAAACCGGAACAGAACCTTGACAACTAGATAACCGTGAGGGTGACTTCTAAGGAAATCTAATAAAGATGACTCAAGGAAAAGTCCCTCCCCGTAAGTGCAACGGTGACAGCATTTTCCCTACGGTAGCGACTAGCCATCAATCCGTAAAGCGGGAAGAAAAGGAGTTCCAACTAGTAGCCTAAAACTGGTTCTACTCCAAGCATGAACCCACGAGTAGCGAAAGCAAAGATGCACTTGAACCATCGTTACACCGAACCAGCGAAATAAGGCTTTTTGCGCTGGAGACAAAAGTCAAAGGATAAGGGATTGGCGGATGTTTGACCGACCAATAGCACTCCCAATAAACCCGGTGGATAGCATCGCTCTAAAGATTCAATCAACGGTTATCTGGAACGAATTAACCTATCGTTTCCTCTCAGTTAGGTCGATAACTGAGCAGGTGCTAACCGCATGGGGCGATAGGCAGGATTGAGTCAGAAGCGAACGCCTCACAGTAATTGTGAGGATATGCTGACGGACTCACGATGATTTGGAATGTAAAGTCAGAGTAGCAATAAATATGTCTAAAACGCGACTAGTCAATCCAAAACCAGCAGAAAAAGCAATCCACCCGGATATGCCAATTCTAACGGTAAAGAAAGACAAATCGACGGGGGAATGGAAGCACATCAACTGGCGCAAGCTGGAAAAATGTGTTTACAAGTTGCAAAAAAGAATTTACAAAGCCTCTGAGCGTGGAGATGTTAAAGCAATTCGCCGACTCCAGAAAACGCTGATGAAGTCATGGTCAGCAAGAGTTTTGGCGGTCAGAAGGGTAACACAAGATAACCAAGGTAAGAAAACGGCTGGTGTGGATGGCGTTAAATTGCTAACCCCAAAGCAACGTTTCGCCTTGGTCATCAAGCTAAAGCTAGGCTCAAAATGTCGCCCAACCAGAAGAGTCTGGATTCCCAAACCTGGAAAACAGGAGAAGCGACCATTGGGTATTCCTACAATGTACGACCGCGCCTTGCAAGCACTTGTCAAGATGGCTCTAGAGCCAGAATGGGAAGCGCGATTTGAACCCAACTCATACGGGTTCAGAACCGGACGCTCATGCCACGATGCGATTGCAGCAATATATGAAGCAATTAAGCAGAAAGCGAAATATGTGCTTGATGCTGATATTAGCCAATGCTTCGACCGCATCAACCATAATGTGCTGCTTAACAAATTAAATACATTCCCCACCATTCGCCGTCAGATACGAGCATGGTTAAAAGCGGGAGTGATGGATAAACAGCAGTACCAACAGACATCTGAGGGAACACCGCAGGGTGGGGTAATCTCTCCACTACTTGCCAATATCGCTCTCCACGGGATGGAAGAACGGATAAAACAGTATGCCGAAACGCTAGATATAAAAGAATCACGCGGTAGGCAACTTGGGAAAAGGGACAAAAGAAAAGCCCTAAATCTAATCCGGTACGCTGACGACTTCGTGATTCTTCACGAAGACTTAACCGTTGTCCAAAGATGCCAGAGCATAATCTCTGAATGGTTAAAAGGCATGGGACTTGAATTGAAGCCCTCCAAAACCCGCCTAACTCATACCCTAAATAAGTGTGAACAAGAAGAACCAGGATTCAATTTCCTTGGTTTTAATATCAGGCAATACCCAGTAGGAAAACACCAATGTGGTAAAAAAACTAATGGGAAAATATTAGGCTTCAAGACAATCATCACGCCAAGCAAGGAAAAGCAAAAAATACATTACGACCGAATAAGTAATATCATCAACGACCACAAATCAGCGCCACAAGTGGCTCTAATCGGACATCTAAATCCGATAATCAAAGGTTGGTCAAATTACTATTCAACCGTGGTAAGTAAAGAAGTCTATTCTTTCTTAGACCACCTAACATATTTAAAGCTTAGAGCTTGGGCAAAATCCCGCCACCCCAATAAATCAGGATATTGGGTGTCAAATAAATACTGGCAAACCTATGGCGGAAATAATTGGATATTCGCAACCAAGCAAGAAGGTCACAACCCAATGCGATTACATTTACACGCAGATACACCAATCGTTCGGCACGTAAAAGTAAAAAGCGAAGCCAGTCCCTATGATGGCAATCTAATTTACTGGAGTTCAAGAATGGGAGAACACCCCGAAGCAACAACAAGAGTAGCGACACTGTTGAAGAAACAAAAAGGGAAATGTACTCATTGCGGATTGTACTTTCGAGAGTCAGATGTACTGGAGATCGACCACATAATCCCCCAAACAAAAGGAGGAAAAGATGAATACAAGAATCTTCAGATACTACATAGACACTGCCACGACGATAAAACAGCCAAGGATGGTTTGGTTGGAGGTATGCAATTGGACAAGCACCAAATCATTGAGGAGCCGGATGAGGTGAAAGTCTCACGTCCGGTTCTGAAGACGAGCGGTTTTCGTGAGGGAATCGCTTAGTTTAACCGCCACGGCAGTTGCTCCACTTGGGGAAACCCCAAGACCGCACTGCCTCAAAATATTTCGACTGGCGTTGATGTCTCGGTCGTGGTGCGTCCCGCAGTTGGGGCAGTCCCATTCCCTGATATTCAACGGCAATTTATCAAGAATATGTCCACAGTTCCCACAGCGTTTAGAACTGGGGAACCATCGGTCAATCTTTACCAAGGTTCGACCGTACCATTTGGCTTTATATTCCAGTTGCCTCACCAATTCCGACCATGCAGCATCACTGATAGCACGGGCAAGCTTGGGATTTTTGACCATATTCTTAACCGCCAAATCCTCAACCACTATCGTTTGGTTTTCACGAATCAGTCGAGTTGTCAGTTTATGGGTATGGTCAATTCTTGCGTCAGAAATTTTAGCTTGAATACGAGCAACTTTGAGCCTGGCTTTATCTCGATTGCGAGAGGCTTTCTGTTTACGGCTCAAAGACTTCTGTGCTTTCCTCAACTTTTGATAGTGCGCCTCATACACTTTGGGGTTAGCAATCTTTTCACCCGTACTCAGGGTAACAAGGCTGCTCACCCCAACATCCAGTCCAACAGCACTATCAATCGGTTGCAAAGTTTGGTCAGTTGGATCATCAATCCGCAAGCTGACAAACCAGCGTCCAGAAGGTTCAAGTCTAACGGTGATAGTACTAGGTTCGCAACCTGCGGGAAGTTGTCTAGACCATTTAACCCGCAGTGGTTCGGAACACTTAGCCAAGTAGACTTGTCCATCCTTCCACCGAAAAGCAGACTTGGTAAACTCTGCACTACCACCACTGCGTTTCTTTTTGAAGTTGGGATATCTAGTCCTACCAGCAAAGAAATTGGTGAAAGCGGTTTGCAGATGTCTCAAGCCTTGTTGCAGTGGTACACAACTAACCTCATTCAAAAACTGAAGCTCTTCAAGCTTTTTCCACTGCGTCAACATGGTAGAGGTTTGAGCGTAGTCTACTCGCTCTTGCCTCTCATACCAAGCCTCAGTTCTCGCTGCCAAAGCTCGGTTAAACACCAACCGCACACAACCAATCGTCCGGCGCAATATTTGTTCTTGCTCGGAGGAAGGGTAAAAACGGTAGCGGTAGGCTTTTTCCATACTTCAACTAGTTTTATAT
>DATNQL010000517.1:0-3365 GCA_036704025.1 Stenomitos sp. | reverse complement strand
GGGAGACGTTACCTCCATTTCCTCCCACCGGACTCGCCGCCAAAAACCGCCAACTGTCTTGGAAGGCGGCGGATGATCGAGATATTCGGGCTTGGACGTTGTATCAGCAGAATAGCGGTAGCTGGACGCTGGAACGAATTTTACCTGGGGCGACTAGGGTGGTGACAGTTGAACCGGGAAAGTATGCGTTATGTGCGGTGGATAGGATGGCGAATGAAAGTGCGGGTGTGGTTGTCTCGGTGAATTGAATCTAGACTAATTTCTTAATATCCCCATAAGCACGATAGAACCCACCGCGTGCCGACTCGCGCACCTCTTGCACGAGATAGCGATCGCCTTCTTGACGAATATCCTTGGGAAACTGTACATTCCAACTGGGGTTATATCCAGGCGAAACAATCCGAACTCTCAACTTACCCCCCTCCCGGAAGCACTCCACAATCACCCCTTGTGTCGTGTCGGAAGTCGTTTCCAACGTCGCCGAGGGGGCTGCCCCCTCTCCTTTCGGGGCTTTAATCAGAGTGGCTTGGGGAATTGTACCCGCTTGGGCGGCAGCAATAGCCGCGTCACTGGCATCAATACAAGCTAAAGAACCATCGGTTGTCACAATATAAACACGCTGATCAAAAAACTGCATGGAAAACGCCGAACCGCAACCTGTCGCCAGTTTCCACAGCCGTTCTCCTGCCTGGTTAAAGCAATAAATCGAAGAACTGTTATCTCCCGCAAAGACATATTTGCCATCACTAGCCGTTGCACAGGAGTAAACCGCTGCATCACAGGAGTAAATGGGGCCTACTTCACCCTTCTTACTAAAACAATAAACCTTCTTATCACTCGTGCCCGCATAGACAAATGAGGCTTCCTGCCAACCAAAAAGCACGCTTCCCTTGGTCTTTTGATGCCACAGCATTCGACCTTCTTTGGCATCATACATCGTCACGCCTGCACTGTGACCGTGATAGACACCCGCATCATCACAGCGTACCATCCAGCCACTCTGACCTTGACTCAAACGAGTCCACTGGGATTCATCATTATGATCAATGGTGGTTACGCCGCCGTTTGCGTCAGAAACCCCTAAGACACCATCGTTAATATCCAACCAGAAGATATCAACATTCTCATCAATGGTGTAAGCGAGTCGTGGTAATTTGCCAGTGAGGTCGTAGACATTGCCATCATCGCACCCCGCGTAAATCCAAACATCATCCGCAACCAGACATTTCACACCATCGGGGAGTTTAAACTGATTCAGGACTTGTCCTTGAGGATTGAGGGCAAAAACTTTACCCGCTTGGTTACCTACCCAACACCGTTCAGCATCGATAAAGATACCAAAAGCGGATGAACCGGAGGCAAATTTCCAGAGGATGGGGGCTTGTTTGGCTGTGGAGGTGGTACTGGTAACTTGGCGGCGCGTCACCGGACGCTTTTGGCGCACACCGATGACGGCGTGTTCATAGCCTTTTTTCAGCTTTTCGTTTATCTTCTTCGTCGCGTCTGCTTTCGCCTTCTCAGGGGTAGGGTAAGTTTTGCTTTGAGTCTGTCCCGCATCACCTATTCGACCATAACGGATGGTAACTTGGGTATCGTTGACGATGACTTCATAGAATTTGTGGGAACTGCCTTCGGTTTGGGACAGTTCTAAATAAGTCTTTTCTTCCGCCATTACCCGACTTCCTCGCTTTTGCCTACGGTTGGTCTATTCTTAGCAACGGTTTTAGCAAATTGCGCTGTTCAATGGGAAGTTGTAGCCAGGAGCGATCGCACCCGCACATCTCAAGCCAAACCCGCCCTTACGGCTAAGAGTCAAGGCGGGTACACTTTTCCTCAGTTATTGAGTGGTTTCAAACAACTCGAACACAACTTTGAATTTCATGTTGGGAACTCGTTGACGCAATAACAGAAGATGTCCATCCGCATCTGAGCGAGAGCGGTATCGGGCGATAATCCGCCATTGCAGAGTGGGAAGCTGACGAGCGATCGCCCAAGGCTTAAGGCTTGGTTTTTCGTTCATAATGAATTTGACTCCTTTGTTATGGGGAGCCAGAGCCAGCCTGCGACTTTCCACGGTGACGGGCTGGCTTCTGACTTTGTTGCTGTTGCAACATTACTAATATATCACATAAATTGACAAAATAAATACTTTGTGGTAATAATTTTTCTCGTCGGGGAAAGATTATAAGTTTCAGCTATATAGCAGAAGGTAGAGGGCAGAAGGCAGAAGGCAGAAGGCAGTCCTGATGAAAAAATTTCACCGCCATGAATGAAAATAGTCCTCCCCCACACCCTACACCCCACTTTCAAGTCAGAAGCCGTAATATCTACGCTTCTTCTTTGTGTTAAGAAAATTAGCTAAACTTTAACCTTAATTGCAAAACTCCCAGCAACTGAAACGCCAACAGGAAGTGATGGTAGGTTGTAAAACTGTAACTTGCTGTTTTAACAACCTCACCGATAGATTACACACGATGTACAACAAAAATTCTAATAAAGACTGGCTGGGAGCAGCTGTAACAGCCGGATTAGGGGCTGGGATCGTCACATCTTTTGCTGTTAGCCAAGGACAGCACCCCCTGATGGCTTTAGCGATTACAGGTTTTTCGGTGTTCGTTGCTCTGTTGTGCAGTGAGTTAGGACTGATTTAAAGGGGATGTCGTAACCCATCTTGGCAGAATTTCTAAAGATTTCAGGACATTGAAATAGATTTGTACCCTTAGCCCAGAATCCATGTCTGGGCTAAATTGAATGTCACTGAATTAAGAACTTTCCTCACTCACCAACCCAGCTTTGTGCAGGGGGTCTGGGGGAGGCACTCCGTCCCCCAGTGGGGGGTTTGGGGGGAAACCCCCCAATCTGGGTTTTTCTCAAAGAACGGCTACTTTTTGCTTAAGTCAGTGACATTCGGGCTAAGTTAATTATTGGATTGCACAAGACAGAACCTACAGGTTTCTAATCGGAGAGATACAGCCAACACTTCATAGCCTGATACCCAGTTGCATTCAAAAGAGTAAGGGGGGCTGGGCGTGGTTACACGATATTGGCCCTTCGTAGAATCACAATCTTATTAAGCTGTTACGCATTTAATTTGTATACCTTCACACCCCACACCCTACACCCCACACCCCTTTCAAAAATTTTTATATGCAATTTAGATGCGCCGCAACTTACTCCCCAAACTTAACAGAAGTTAGCAAATTTCCCTGGACAGCTAATTGTCAAGCTATGGTGTGCATAAGCTTCAAAAGGGAATCAACTGGGAAGTGGTATGACAGTAGATTTAAGAAAATTTTTTAAGGCAACTGACCCTGGTAAAACACTATTTATAGAAGACCCGGAAGATAAGAAGTTATACATTGACT
>DATNQL010000516.1:0-8748 GCA_036704025.1 Stenomitos sp. | reverse complement strand
CACCGACTCCATCCCGAACTCGGAGGTGAAACGTTGCCGCGGCCAAGATACTTTGGGGGTCACCCCACGGGACAATAGCTCGATGCCAGGTCATTCATCACACCAAAGCCTCTTTCTGGATATTGAGAAAGAGGCTTTGGTTTTTTTATCGTGAAAGTCGATAAGCTAGGATGGTTGAGCTAAAAAATTCTGCTGTGGATGCAATATTAAAGCGATCGAGTGAACTAAAGCAAACATTAATTGAGTTTGTCCTTGACGCCGAAGGAGTTATAGCAGAATCCTTAGAGGCATATGTTGCTATTAAGTCGCGTCCTCAAGGGAATCGCCATGATGCAACCTACGAACAAAATCTGCTAATTGATTCTTTTGTGACTCAGGGGCGAGTTGGAGATAAAACACCTTTGGACTTGTTCATAGAAACATATCCAGATTTGTCAGAGAGTGATCGCACCTTACTCAAAGGTTGGCAACGCAGTTTTATCGGCTTATTTGCCGTTACCAAAATTCTTCCAGATGGCTTTGAGTTAATGAACTGGCTAACGGCTAAATCTTACACCGTTAAGCCCAACGATCCGATTACTTTGCAGGAGATGAAGCGTTTCAAAGAGGGAGAAATTTTATTGACCCGCATTTCTCCCGTAACTGAAGCCTATTGGATGTTCTCCGGCCCTTGTATGCCTATGGGTTCCTTGGGCAAACCTAAGTTGGCAGTGGCAATTGGTAACTTTAAAGAAAATTATAAAGACGCGCTTTACAGCGATGCTCCTGATTTATTAGAGGAAGCCTGGAAGTCTGTTGCGGAGTATCATCATCACTTTCTTGACTTTTTTGGTAGTGATGAAGTTACACTGCCTGGGTATCAGCTCAATCAGAAATTTACAGAATTGCAGGAGCTAATAACCAAGCAGAAGTTAGCGTCAGCAGGTATTGACGAATCCAAATCATTATCGGAGCTAGCGGAAGAATCAGGAGTCACAACAGAAGAAATTAAAGCGGCAGTCGAACAAGCTTGTGCTGATGCCACAGCCGTTTCTCAAATCTTTGAGAGTAATCAAGGTACAGCAAAAATGGTGATGCCTAAAGTTGAATTACCGCCTGAACTCAAGAAAGCAGAACAGGTCACTGTTTTTACTCATCCTCGTTGGGGACAGTTATTTTTACCCACCTACACTCAGTTTAAAGCTATCCTAGAATCTGATGACTGGGAAAGCAATCCAGCGCTTCATAAACTAGTTCGTAAATACTTGGAAGACCCAGCAATTAATGTTTTTATTTGGCATAAATTGGCACAGCAATATCCAAGCCAACTAGAAAAGGTGTTACAAAATTTTTTAGGACAAAAAGAATTTAAACTGCAAAAAGACTTGGATGATCTATTGCAAGAAAATGGCAAACGGCTAGAGCCAGAGTTACCAGAAATTGCGAGTGTGCCACTACATTTACATAACTTGTTTCAAGAAGCCTTAGCAGAGGTTAACAAATCAGCCTCGAAGAGTAAGGGTAAAAAGAAGCAAAAGACAAGTCGAGGCTTTCAATAAATTAGGCCAAAACTTGGTAGGATGCTATGAGCATTTTCATGGTGAACTTCTCCCAATGCCCTCTGCTATTGTCACCCTAAACATTACTGAACATCAGCACGATTTGCTTATTCAGAAGCCAATCTCAGGGATATCTCTCCACGGACACCTGAGAGTGCCAGGGGATAAATCCATCTCTCACCGGGCATTAATGTTAGGTGCGATCGCCCAAGGGGAAACCCAGATTCAGGGACTCCTGTTGGGCGAAGACCCCCGTAGCACAGCGAGCTGTTTTCGAGCCATGGGTGCTCAAATCTCTGAACTGAATTCAGAGCAAGTCATCGTTCAGGGCATAGGATTAGGCCAGTTACAAGAACCCATAGATGTTCTCAATGCCGGTAACTCCGGCACTACCTTGCGGCTGATGCTGGGGCTTCTCGCCTCTCACCCCGGACGATTTTTTACCGTAACGGGTGACAGTTCCCTACGATCGCGTCCCATGTCTCGTGTGGTCAAGCCGTTACAAGAGATGGGGGCAAAAATCTGGGGACGTCAGGGGACAACACTTGCGCCCTTAGCCATTCAAGGACAATCGCTCAAACCCATTCACTACCAATCTCCGATCGCCTCAGCCCAAGTTAAGTCCTGTATCCTGCTGGCGGGTTTAATGACCCAAGGACAAACTACAGTAACTGAACCAGCTCTCTCTCGCGATCACAGCGAACGGATGCTCAAAGCGTTTGGGGCCCAACTCAGCGTTGACCCCCAAACCCATAGCGTTACCATTACAGGACCCGCTCAACTGCAAGGGCAAACCGTGATTGTTCCCGGTGATATTAGCTCAGCCGCCTTTTGGTTGGTTGCTGGAGCGATTGTTCCCGGTTCAGAACTGCTGATTGAAAATGTCGGTGTCAATCCCACTCGCACAGGCGTGTTAGAAGCCTTAGAGATGATGGGGGCTGACATTGAGTTGGAAAATCAGCGCGTAGTCGCGGGAGAGCCAGTAGCCGACTTGAGAGTGCGACATGGATGCCTCCAAGGATGCAAAATTGCAGGGGATTTGATTCCGCGCTTGATCGATGAAATTCCGATTCTCGCTGTCGCCGCCGTTTTCGCCCAAGGAACGACTGTGATTCGAGATGCGGCAGAACTGCGAGTCAAAGAAAGCGATCGCATTACAGTGATGGCATCTCAGTTAAACCGCATGGGCGCACGAGTGACAGAATTACCCGATGGTTTAGAAATCACGGGTGGCACTCCGTTGGTAGGAACGGATGTTGATAGTCATACAGATCACCGAATCGCCATGAGTCTCGCCATCGCCGCACTCCATGCTACTGGTACTACAACGATTCATGGTGCTGAAGCGGCGGCCATTTCCTACCCTGACTTCACCACCACCTTGCAACAACTTTGTCATGTATCATAGCCACTGCTCACGGTGGGGTTGGGTTTATTCCTCTTCGAGACAATCAATGATGATGTCCAAACGAAAATTATCCACTAAATCCATCAGGGTGCTGGCAAGCGTTGTTTGAGTCTGAGGAATTTGCTGAATGAGCTGGACAATTTCTTGATCATCCATGGAAATAGCCGCTTGATATAATTCTTGTACCCACTCAGGGGGCATACCATTGATTTCTTCTTTTGTCAAGGAAGACAGGCGTGTGGCTCGCTGAGTGTGGGAAGAGGAGTCTTCTGTGGCATAAACATAATTCACGCCTAAGTGACGAGCCATCTTGTCAAACAGTAGGCTCTCTCGAAAAGGTTTACGGATGAAGTCGTCACAACCGACGGATAAAGTAGCGGCTCGCTGCTCTTCAAAAGCACTAGCAGTCAGGGCAATAATCACAGTTGAGCGGTGAGGGGCTGATGGGCATGGACGTAGGCTGCCTTCAGGCAAGCTCTGGGTTGTGTAGAGATGTTTTCCATCAGTAGGATGAACAGGATGATGCATGGGAGGCTCAGCCTTCTCAGCCGGGAACTTAGCTCCACCACTGGATTGATTGAGGAGATGCTCCTCTTGACTCCCTGGTGAAGACTGTGGTTCTAACACTAACGGCGGCATCCCTTCAACCTGCCTACTGTTTTCAGCCGCCCTAATTTGTTTTGTTGCTTCATACCCATCCATGACGGGCATCTGCATATCCATAAAAATCAGGTGCGGTTTCCAACTCGACCACAGCTCAATGGCTTCTTGACCATTTTCGGCTTCACGCACCTGAAACCCCACATCAGCTAGGAGCTTAACCAGCAGTAGGCGATTTGTCCATTTATCCTCGACCACTAGAATCCGATACACGGCTTGGTCTGGTGAAAGTCCAATCACCTGCCGAGTGGCTGGTGCGGCTTGAAGGTCATATCCTTGAGCCAGCTTAAAAACAATATCAAATGTAAATGTCGCTCCATGCCCTGGAGTACTGTTGACGGTCATCTCTCCCCCCATCAGTTGCACAAAGGAATGGCTAATCGGTAAACCTAGCCCCGTTCCTTCATTGGATTTACGACCCGTTGCTGTTTGGGTAAAGGGTTGAAAGAGCGCCTCTATTTCGTCTGGGGCAATGCCGGGACCCGTATCAGAAACTTGAAAGTAAAGACGGGCATGGGTGGAATGCTCTTGGATTGCTTCATCTCCAACTCTGACACGTAAGGTGACACACCCTTGGTGTGTGAATTTGATGGCATTGCCGAGGAGGTTAATCAGGACTTGGCGCAATTTCCCCTCATCGGTGAAAATATGTTGGGGAACGTCAGGGGTTCGTTCAAAGATCAGTTGCAAATCTTTGGCTTGAGCTTTGATTTGCAGCATCTCTTGGAGGCTATCCAGCAGGTGAAACAGGTCAAAACTACTTTCATTCAAAGCCGTCCGACCCGCTTCGATTTTGGACATTTCTAGAATATCGTTGATCAATTCCAGTAAATGCTCACCAGAACGCATGATAATCTCTAAGTGTTGGCGCTGCTCCTGAGATAAAGCCGCATCACGGTTCATCACTTGGGTAAAACCAAGGATGGCGTTTAGGGGTGTTCTCAATTCATGGCTCATATTCGCCAAAAATTGGCTCTTGGCGCGGTTGGCTACTTCGGCAGCTTCTTTGGCCTCTTGGAGTTGGGTAGCCTGTGTTTGAGTCTCTTGGAGTAATTCGGCTTGCTGCAAGGCTACTCCTAACTGAGTGCCAATCTGAACCATAATATTGATCTCAGCCGCTTCCCATTGGCGGGCACCTGAATTTTGATAAGAAGCCAGTAACCCCCAAAGTTGACTACCACAGAAAATGGGTACTGTGATATAGGCTCTGGCTTGAAATCGCTCTAACAGATTGATGTAACAGGGACTAAAGTTAGCCGTGTAGATATCTTTGACACAACGGTGACTGACGCCGTGGTTGTAGATACCGCCTTGGGTTTCTTGGAGATAAGTATCTTGCACCGGATCATGTTCCAGTTTTAAGGTTTTTACCGTGCAATTTTCCTGATTAAGAAAACTGGCTTTCAGATCTGGGTCATTTTTCTGATCAGCTAATAGAGAAATCCAGCCGCTGCCTACCGACTCGGCAACAAACTCTCCACTCCAGTCGGAATTAAACTGATAGATGCCCACGCGATCGCATTTGAGCAGTTGCCGCAGTTCTTCAGTCGTGGCATTAAATATCCTAGGAATATCCAGTGTCTGGCGTATGCGTTGAATCACTTTCGCGATCGCATATTCTCGCTTCAAGCTTTCGCGCAATGCCTGCTCAGCTTGTTTGCGAATGGTGATGTCGAGTGCGGTACCGAAGAGTCGCATCACTTGCCGGGTATCATTGACTACTGTCTCTCCCCGAATCTCAATGTATCGAATCGAAGCATCCGGTCGCCCAATCCGCAGATCAAATTCGTAAGCTGTCCTATTGGCAATCGCTTGCTCCAGAGTTTGTTGAAATAGTATTTGGTCATCCGGATGAATCGTCTCAATGAATTGGGAATAGGTCGGTTCGGGTTGAGTGGGGTCAAGACCAAAAATGTAAAACAGTTCCTCTGACCAGGTAAAGGTTTCCGTGAGGACATCAAATTCCCAGCTACCCACATGAGCTACTCTTTGGGCTTGAGCCAGTGTAGTTTCACTCTTTTGCAAAGAGGTGATTAATTCACTGCGCTCTTGTTCAATGCGCTTGCGATCGGTAATATCTTTACTGATCGAGAGCAGGCATCGCTCAAAACCCAGGTCAATAATCTCTACGGATAAAAGTCCAGTTCGCACTTCGCCCAACTTGGTGCGGAAATCAACTTCTACATTGCGAACCACACCCTGGTTGTGCAACAACTGTTGAAGTCTGTTTTGCTCATCTGGATTGACCCAAATATTCAGTTCACACAGAGTATGACCAATGACTTCTTGCGCGTCATAGCCAAAAAGCTGACAAAAACTGTCGTTGACTTCGATGTAGCGTCCATCAGTGAGGGTTGTGATTGAGATCGCATCTGGGCTGGAACGAAAGGCTAAGGCGAACTTTGTCTCTGATTCGCGCAAGGCTATTTCTGCGCGTTTACGTTTCCCAGCTTCTAGGGCTAATGAGACTAAATCGGCGGCAGAGCGAACAAAATTGTGGTCTTCCGGCATCCAATGACGCATTGAGCCGACATGCTCACTACATAAAACACCTACCATCACTCCTCCTAAGCGGATGGGTGCATCCAGCATGGACGTAATGCCTAGAGGAGCTAAATAGACTTGTGAAAATTCTTGAGTCCTGGGATCACGATGGGCGTCATCTGCGGCAATCACCGATTCATGAGCCAACGCTTGGAAATAAGCTGGGTAGTCTACCACGAGCAATTCCAAGCCGGCGCTATGTTGCTTCAAACTTTGCTGAAATAAATCAAGGCATTGAAGATAGCTATCTGTCTCATCAAACAGCCATATACTGGCTCGTTCAACGCTAATATTGCGAACTACTGCCTCTGTAATTTCCTTTAAAGCCCCTTTCAAGTCTCCCTGATTAAGCGCTTGATGTCTGGCAAGTTCCGTCAAGACGAGGTTTTGGCGGCGGAGATTGATGATGCTTTGCCTGAGTGCTTCTTCTACCTGTTGGCACTGTCTTGCCGTGATTTCTTTATCGCGAATTTCTTTTTGTAGTCGTGCATTTTCCTGTACCAGTTGCTGAGAGAGGCGACCGATGCTTAATTGATTTTCGACACGAGCCAACACTTCTTCCATCTGAAAGGGTTTAGTGATGTAGTCTACTCCGCCAATGGAAAAGGCTTTTGCCTGATCAATCGCTTCAGTCAAAGCACTGATAAAAATCACTGGAATCTTTTTGGTTCGTTCATCCGCTTTCAACGCTTGGCAGACGGCATAACCATCCATTTTGGGCATCATGATATCTAGCAAAATTAAGTCAGGAGGAGTCAACTGAGCTGACTGAATCGCTCGTTGACCACTGGGTGCAATCCGCACTTGATACCCATGCTCAGACAACATCCGGGTTAAGAGGCTCAAATTATTCGGGGTGTCATCAACCACTAAAATACTTTCTTTGGATGAGGTCGTGGGGTCCTGACTCATGTTTCACTAGCTTGGGGTGAGATTAGAGTTAATGGCTTAGAGCTAATAGCTGCTCAAACACAGGTCTTTGGTTTTTAAAACAGCTCGTATAAGCTGATAGAAAAACGGGAGAGAGAGAGGAATTAATCGTTTTATCTTATCGAAAAAAATGCAATTTAACGGTCTATTGGCTTAAAACTTGTTAGCCCATTTTTCATAAACATAACGTACTTTAATGGAGTTATATATCTCATCCTAGATAGCTGTGTTACACCAGGGTTTGCTGGTACAATCCTTGCACTCCACCAAGACAGAATTCTTTCGCTCTGAGTCTCAGGTCATAGCGATTTTAAGGGATTATTGATCAGGGTTGGTCTATAAGTAGGTTGAGATTCAGGGTGTGAGTGATGAAAATTCTCCAACAGCCGCTGAAATGGCAGGTCGGATTAATTTTAATCGTAGGTGTCTTTGCCGTTTCGACAGCAGCCATTTTGATTCGTTTAGCCATGAACGCATCTGCTTCTGCTGGAGTCAATCGCGTAGGATTTAGTTTATTCCTCGCTGCTTCTCGCCTTGCCGTCGCGTCCTTTGTGTTATTACCCGCTTGGCGCAACATATACCAATCCCCCTTGAATCCAAAAGCTTTACGTTATGCGGGTTTGGCGGGAGTCTGTCTCGCCCTACATTTTGCCACTTGGATTACCTCACTATCCTTCACTTCAATTGCGGCATCGACCACTTTAGTCACCACGAATCCTGTCTGGGTGGCGTTACTGTCCTGGCTTTGGTTTAGGGAAAAACTAACCCAGCGAACGATATTGGGAATTGTGGTGGCGTTTATGGGTGGTGTGCTGATTGGGTTGGGGGATCAAGGAGGAGTCAGCGTCGGACAGAACCCACTACTCGGTAATTTTTTGGCTCTGATCGGTGCTTGGATGGTTAGTTTATACTTGCTTTTGGGTCGTGAAGCTCAGCGACACGGTTTGGGAATTGGTACTTATGTTGCAGTTGCCTACAGTGCGGGAGCCTTGGTGCTTTTGCCTCTCCCCATACTCTTCGGCTCAAACTATTGGGGCTACCCGCCTGCCGTCTACCTCTACATCTTACTAATGGCGGTTGCGGCACAAGTGATCGGGCATACAACGATCAACTGGGCGATGCGTTGGATTTCGCCCACGTTGGTTACTTTAGTGATTCTGTTTGAACCGGTTAGTTCCAGTGTTCTTGGCTTTGCGATCTTTCATGAGTTGCCAGGATGGTTGGTATTGGCAGGTGCCGTTGTGTTGCTGGGTGGGGTTGCGATCGCAATTTCAGGGCGTTCTTAGCGCACATCCTGATTTAAATGACATCACCACGTCTTGTGGGTCATCTCCCATGATGCCACTTCTTGTTGGCACATCCGCTTATTTCCGAGAGTTCAGAAAAAACATCGTATCCTCATCCTCAGTAGTAAGGTGCGTCGCGACGCACCCTATCTGTAAAACTCAAGTTATATCCAATACCTCAATGTTCGCTACAAATCACTCTCCGCGTCCCTGTGTCAATCATCTGTAGCAAACTTCAGGAGAATGTCACTGACTTAAGCCCTGAACTAAAGTTCGGCGTCAAAGCTAAAACCCGTTGAAACGGGTTAAAAAGCTTATCCAGTAAGCTTTAGCTTACTTCAGCTTTGAGCCTGAAATTTATTTCAAGGCTCTTATGTCAGTG
>DATNQL010000515.1:0-7584 GCA_036704025.1 Stenomitos sp. | reverse complement strand
CAAGTTCAAGTCTTAGCGGATGCCGGTAAAACAGTCGTTTACGTCGCCGTTGATGGGGTTCTGGCTGGAGTCCTCGCGGCCCGTGATGTTCTGCGACCCGATGCCCAAGAAACCGTAGAACGCCTCAAAGCCCTGGGATTTCGGGTCATGTTAATGACTGGCGACCAGCTTGACTCCGCGAGAGCGATCGCGCAACAACTCTTCATCGAACCGGGTGATGTACTCGCTGGGGTTCGTCCCAATGGTAAAGCGGCGGCGATTCAAACGCTGCAATCTGAGGGACGCCGTGTTGCCATGGTGGGAGATGGCATTAATGATGGCCCCGCTTTAGCTCAAGCCGATGTGGGCATTTCCTTACATGTCGGCACGGATGTGGCGAGGGAAACAGCAGGGATTATTTTGATGCGCGTCAGTGCCACCCGTCCCCAAGATGTGCGGTTGTTAGATGTGGTGGAGTCCATTGAGTTGGCACGGACAACCTTCAACAAGATTCGGCAAAATTTATTTTGGGCCTTTGGCTACAATGCTCTTGGAATACCGGCAGCCTGTGGTGTGCTGCTTCCAGGATTGGGGATTGCCCTGAGTCCGGCGGCGGCTGGTGCTTTCATGGCGTTTAGCTCGGTAAGTGTGGTCACGAACTCGCTCTTACTCCGTCGCGCATTCAAAGCCACATCCAATGTTGAAATCAGCCAGTCATAACGGCTTATAAAATCGCCGTAAAACCCACTTCTTTAGATGTGGGATATACCGGAGCTTTAGTGAGGACGGGTTGACTGAGGAACGAAGGCAACCAATCACCGTCACACATCCCTATGAAAGCTAACTTTAACAATCGTCCTAACGCTGTGTAAAAGAGTCGTATAATGAGTATAAGGAGGTGATGCATGTGTTAAATCTGACATACGAATTCAAACTTAAGCCGACACAAGAACAGATAGCCACATTCGACAACTGGCTAGAACAATGTAGGCGCGTTTATAACTATGCGCTAGGTGAAAGAAAGGACTGGTTTAAATCTCGTAGCTGTCGGATAAACGCTTGTTCACTTCGTCATGAGTACATAATCTCAGCCGACAGTAAACGCCCAACATACAACACTCAGGCAGTTGCTCTAACCGCTTACCGGAAAACTTCACCGAACCTGCAACAAGTACACTCACAGGTGCTACAGCAAACCCTGAGAAGGATTGAAAGAGCTTTTGTGAGTATGTGGGAGCAATCACACGGTTTCCCTCGCTTTAAAAAAGCTGGCACTATGCGATCGTTTGTGTTCCCACAACTGGGTAAGGATGCAATCAGAAACGGTGCTATCAAGCTGCCTGTAATTGGCTGGGTAAAGCTCCGTCAGTCGCGTCCTGTCCCCGATGAAGGGGAAATCAAGCAAGTAAGGATTGTAAAGCGTCCTAGCGGCTTTTATGCCATGCTCACACGGCAATGGGCGGTTGATGTTCCTGACGCTATGCCTCACGGCGAAGCGATCGGAGTTGATGTCGGAATTCTCAACTTTTGCGCTGTCTCCAACTGGACACTGATACCTAATCCACGCCCTTTTAGGAAGCTTGAAAGCAAGCTTAAATTGCTGCAACGAAGCGTATCAAAAAAGGTCAAGGGGTCAAGCAACAGGAAAAAAGCACAGGCAAAAGTCAGTAAATTGCATGAAAAAATAGCCAACGTTCGGAAAAATTATCACTGGCAGATTGCACATCTATTGTGCAACTGGGCAGGCACGATCTTTGTGGAAGAATTGAACCTGAAAGGGCTTGCACGGGGCATACTCGGTAAGCATTGCTTAGATGCAGGTTGGGGGCAATTCTTTCAGATCTTAGAGCAGTGCTGCCGTAAACGTGGTGCATTTTTCCTGAAAGTGGACGCTCGAAAGACAAGCCAGATTTGCCCTGAGTGTCAGACAGAAACGGGCAAAAAAGAGTTGTCCGAAAGGGTCCACAACTGTCCTGAATGCGGTTACATCGTCGATAGGGACATAGCGGCGGCACAGATAGTCTGTTTGCGCGGACTTGCAGCGGTGGGACACACCGTCAAGATGCTTTTGGAGGGTAAAGCGGTCGCGCTTCCTGTGAAGAAAGAATCCCACTCGCTTTAGCGGTGGGAGTGTCAATATGCCACAATAGAAAATAAACAATTCTCAAAATCTGGAGCGAGTTAGAGCCACCCAATCATTTTTGCTCTCTTCACCATGTAGCCAAGTTTTAACCGTAGCATTTTTCCGCTCAGTGCCATGAGTGCTTATGATGATTGATGGAACGCCGCATTGAGAGCCTGTCATCCTGATCTCCCAAAAGTCAAGGATAGCAGGTTGTCAAGATGTGTCACTGTGAGTCAGTCGCAGCTTGTCCCACAACCTACTGCACTCTTTATCACCATTTTTCAATGGCTGGACAACAAAAACACCACCATTTATTGATTATTGAAGACGACAAGGGGCGTAAAGAATTTCCCTTGGAAGAGGCAGTCTATTCCATCGGCAGAGACCCCAAATGTGATATACGCCTCTTCTCCCAATTTGTCTCTCGCCGACATGCTACTTTAGTCCGAAGACAACAAGAGGATGGGAGTCCCTATTACCGGATTGTCGATGGCAATCTCAAAGGGAAGCCCAGTGCCAATGGACTGTTAATTAATGGCCGCAAACTTCCAGCCCACGACCTCGAAGATGAGGATGAAGTCGTGTTTGGTCCGCAGGTGAGCGCCAAATATTACTTACTCAAAAGAAACGATCCCAATCCGACTGGGCCACCCGATGAGTTTGACATCACCCTGATTAGTCCCGGTATGATGATTGGGGACCCAGAAGAAATAAGTTCTTGGGAGTAAGTAGAACGGTTGGTAGATTGACAAAACAGTTAAGCTGTTGAGGATTTAACTTGCAAGTTAGGTGTTAGCCTGGTTCTGGTGGGATGGGCATCCTGTCCGTCCAAGCGATGCAATTAAACTCCGATTAGCTTAGGAATTATCCGGCAATGCTTTCCACGAGTTGCCAATAGCGATTTGCCGCCACCGCATCTTGAACCATATTGAACATTTGGTGGCAATGATTATCAACCTGGAGAGGCAATTCTTCGTTTTTGATCACAAAGTTCATCCGCACTTCTTGGGATGTCGCGGTGGATTTATCAATCAAAACTTCCACCGTGACCAACTTCGCAAAAGAGACACGACCAGGAAATTCTCGTGCCATGATGTAGTCTCCAGTGTCATAAATAATGTCGAAATTGCACGATTGCAACAACTCAATCAGCGATGACTGGAGATGATCAAAGGAAACTGCAACAGTAAACGAACAAGTGTAGCGAGCCATATATAACCCTGGGCGTCAGATAGCTAGACCCTCTTATCATATCGAACCTATGTAAAAGCTCATGAGAGGAGTGTCAAATGAAAAGCCGATGCTCCACTATGATCAGCTACCAGCCTCTTAAGGGTTCATCCGGATCAAAAGAATCAAAAAATTGTATCCTACAAGTGTCATGAGCCTGGGAAAACCTTAAGAAAAGGTAAATAAAGACTCAGGAGTGATAACAAAGCAGGGCTAAGCCCAGATTGAGTGATGCGTGGAAAGTTAATTGTATTTGAGGGAGTGGAGGGGAGTGGCAAAACAACCCAACTCCAAAGATGTTCACAATGGCTGGAAGCAATTGGTTTAGTAGAGGTTTTTGCAGGGGCTGAAAAAATTCCACCGCTTGTCATTACCAGAGAACCGGGCGGAACGGCATTGGGTTTAGAGCTACGTCAACTCTTATTAGAGGCAGGGACGAACCCTACACCGCAATCGATTGAAGACCGGGCAGAATTGTTGATGTACGCCGCTGACCGTGCTCAACATGTTGAGGAATTGCTCAATCCTCAGTTAAAATCAGGCGCGATTATTTTGTGCGATCGCTATACGGATTCTACCGTCGCTTACCAAGGTTACGGACGTGGTCTTGACCTCAGCTTAATCGAGCAACTGAACCAAATTGCCACGGGCGGAGTGGAAAGTGACTTAACCCTCTGGCTGGATATTGACGCCGAACTTGGGTTAAAACGAGCTAGGCTGCGGGGACGCGCCGACCGCATGGAGCAAGCCGACTTAGCCTTTCACCAACGCGTACAGCAGGGATTTACCCAATTAGCGGCATCCTATCCCCAACGAATTGTCCGGATTGATGCGAGTCAAAGTGAGGACGAGGTGCATTTGGCGATTCAAGAGATTTTGCGTCAACGATTGAGGGAATGGGTAATGGGTAATGGGTAATGGGTAATTGTTTAAAGGTTGGTAAGTTAAACGTTGTAGCCTCTAAACTTTAAGCTTTAACTCTCTGAACCCATGATTCATCATCAACCCGCTGTCTCAGAGGCTTTCTCCACTCTCTTAGGGCAAGAGCAAGCGATCGCACTATTGCAGGGAGCGATCGCCATGAACCGCATTGCTCCAGCTTATCTGTTTGCTGGCCCTCCCGGCGTGGGACGGAGTATGGCAGCGAAGTCATTCATAGAACTCTTGTTTTGTCAAGATATTCCTCCTGAAAAGCAACCATTGATACAAAAACGCCTGCGGCAAGGCAATCATCCTGATGTCCTCTGGGTGGAGCCGACTTATCTCCATAACGGGATTCGCTTATCGCCGAAGGAAGCCGCAGAAAAAGGTCTTCAGCGCAAAGCACCGCCCCAAATTCGTCTGGAACAAATCCGGGAAATCGCCCAGTTTCTCGGTCGTTCGGCTCTGGAAGCCTCGCGCAAGATCATCGTGATCGATCAGGCAGAAACCATGGCAGAGGCCGCCGCCAATGGCTTGCTCAAGACACTGGAAGAACCGGGACAAGGGACATTGATTTTGATTGCACCCAGCGCGGAGTCGTTGTTGCCCACCCTGGTTTCTCGATGTCAGCGGATTCCGTTTTATCGACTAGCGAAGTCGCAGATGGAAGAAGTGTTGAGGCGGACGGGACATGAAGCGATTCTCAAGGAGCCATCCATTTTGGCGATCGCTCAAGGGAGTCCAGGGGACGCGATCGCTTCCTTTTCTCAACTCCAATCGATCCCCGAACCCTTGCTAGAAGCCGTCAAAAAGCGACCCAAATCCACCCGTCATGCACTAGAACTCGCCAAGACCATTGCCCAAAACCTAGACACAGAAGCTCAACTATGGTTAGTGAATTATCTACAACACTGTTACTGGCAGTCCCAGCATCAACCCACCCTGATCCAAAAACTCGAACAAGCTCGAAAATACCTCCTCAGCTACGTTCAACCGCGATTGATCTGGGAAGTCACCTTATTAGAATTGATTAAAAACTAAAGTAAAAGCACAACAATACCATCTTTGTATAAAACTACTTCACTAGGATACGAGCGATTTTCTCTGTAATGCATTCACTCGAAGAAGCATCCAATGTTATTAATACATGGGATGCTTCGGTTATAAACTTTGGGGCTGGCTCGACGGTGTTAATGATGAGTCAACCGACTCTTGAGTAAAGGTCGAATTCTGGACACAACCCAGCCATCAGGAAGTCACGACTATATGGTCACAGCTACCTTCTTGCAGGTATTCTCGATGCTGTCTTGTTGAGAACAGAAGCGGCTCGTACTAGGATGTTTTAAACGGCCAGAGTTGCAAGCTGTCTCATAGGAATGTAGCTGTATCGTTCTAGCTCAGCGATCACCTTGCCAACGCTTTCTTCAATGCTTTCCTTTGCCGTGTAGCAGATCACTTCCGGATTGAGAGGTTCTTCATAAGGGTCATCAATGCCAGTAAAATTCTTAATCTCGCCCGATCGCGCTAATGCATACAGACCCTTGACATCGCGAGATTCACAAACCTCTAAGGGTGCATTCACATACACTTCTATAAATCTCTCTGTCCTCTCCCGAATCTCATGGCGGATGGCGCGGTAGGGACTAATGGCAGCCGTGATCGCTATGACGCCATTGCGGCTGAGCAGGTTGGCCACAAAGCCGATCCGCCGAACGTTGATATCGCGATCCTGCTTACTAAAGCTCAAACCTTTAGATAGGTTGGTACGCACAATATCACCATCGAGCATTTCAACTTTGCAATGACGAGCTTGAAGCTCATGTTCAACGGCTTTGGCAATGGTAGTTTTGCCTGAGCCACTCAAACCTGTAAACCACAATGTGACTCCTTGATGCTGCATAACTCGTTAGCTCCTGGAATGTTAATTAGCAATATTGCTGTTAGCTTTGAATCGGCTCAATGCTACAACCAAAATTTCAACAAGTTCTGGTTGCATAAGCTATTTTTGGGGAACTTTATGAAGACACTGGAGAAAAAGGACAACACGACTCTAAACTTCTGCCACTCAACTAGCAGTGAAACTCTAATCAAGCCATCTGATGAACGTTCTTGATGTGTTTTAATTCCTCAGATTGGTCTTGCAATAACCGGGCTTTCAGCATATTAAGATAAGTAGCCCTAAAATTCCTGAGCTGGTAATCCTGTGGCGCATTTGCTCTCAGCTCTACCCATGCCTGTTGTTTTTTCAATTCACTCTCGGCTTGAATGCTTTCGCTCATTTTTTTCGTAATGTTCGCTTTGGCCGGCGTCATTTTTTCATAGCCGTAGTAATCCATGTAATCTCCAGCAATTGTCTCAATTATTTCAATCTCATCCATACTCATGGACTTTTTGAACTTATCGATATAGGCCGGAATTGGTGGGCAGGAGTTGGTTTCCCATAGAGCTGACAAAACCGAAATATTTTTGGCTTCCTGAGAAGCGGAAACATCAAGCATTGAGTTTAAGAACTCGATGCCAAAAAAATGGCAAATCTTACGCAGAACCGCTTCCTGATTAACCAAGAAATCCTCGTATCTGATGGTTAAAACTTTATCGGGATATTTTTGAGCCAGATCCTTAGCCGAATCTTGGGCTTTCACCCAGGTTAGGGTGTTCAGCAGTGTATCAAAATCATGAATGATGGCGCGATTAATACTATTAACCTGAGCACGCGGATCGCGAACCACATGCAAAAACAACATGTCATCGAATAAAGAAATTAACTCTTCAGCATAATGGACATTATCAAGAGACTTATCCATTACCACCTTAGCGTTATGTTTTTGTCCAGCCTGAAACAACATCTCCCAGGCAATACAATGGACACTGCGCGGACGATCTTTGACAGCCTCGAAAACAGAAATTGGGTCTAAGGCTACATTATCCCACTTGACCATCGTTGCATTTTGCAATCCGATGAGGTCGATGACTAACTGAAAGTAAGTGTAGTCATTTGAAAGGTCTCCATAAAGTTCCAAAAGCGGCATGAAGTCAACAATATGCAATGGATAAGGAGAATAAAAATCTGGACTGAAGTTCAATCGTAGACGGAGGGCATGACTACCACAACGCCTAATTGGAATCATTAAAATTGGTCTGGGTCGTTGAGATACTTGATTTGCCTGCTGATTGATTGACATGAAAAACTCCAAACTCTATGACTGAAATTTACTGATTGATTAGCTTTTTTACGCTTAGGATTTGTTGAGAACTATACTAATTTGTTTGTAATTCAAAAAGACCATACTTTTGGTATATATTTTTGTTTTTAATCCAACTATATAGAT
>DATNQL010000514.1:0-2381 GCA_036704025.1 Stenomitos sp. | reverse complement strand
CATTGATTAACATGGCGAGAAAGATGGAGGAACGGTATAGTATCCCTTACATCGAAGAATCGTTCTACGGTGTGGAGGATATGAACCGTTGTCTGCGAAACATTGCCTTAAAGATAGGCAATGCTGACTTGCAGGAACGTGTCGAGCAGTTGATTGTTGAAGAAACGGCTGCCCTGGATAAAGCCCTCGCCCCCTATCGTGCCCGACTCAAGGGGAAACGGGTAGTGCTTTATACCGGAGGGGTGAAGAGTTGGTCGATTATTTCCGCCGCTAAAGACTTGGGCATGGAGGTGGTTGCTACTAGCACCAAGAAAAGCACGGAGGAGGATAAAGCCCGCATCAAGGAGCTGTTGGGCAAAGACGGCATCATGATGGAAAAGGGCAACGCCCAGGAACTGTTGCGGGTAATTGACAAAACTAAGGCAGATATGCTTATCGCCGGAGGTCGCAATCAATACACCGCCCTAAAAGCCAAAATTCCCTTCCTTGATATCAACCAGGAACGCCATCATCCCTATGCCGGGTATGTGGGAATGATTGAGATGGCACGAGAACTGGATGAAGCCCTTTACAGTCCTGTATGGGAACAAGTCCGTAAACCAGCACCTTGGGAACAGGAGGTAATCTAATGGCAACTGTAACAAGTCGGAAAAAATCGGTTGCTGTTAACCCCCTCAAACAAAGTCAACCGTTAGGCGCAGCCCTCGCCTTCTTGGGGTTAAAGGGAATGATGCCTCTGTTTCACGGTTCCCAAGGTTGCACCGCCTTCGCCAAGGTGATGCTCGTGCGGCATTTTCGGGAAGCCATTCCCATGTCTACCACAGCCATGACGGAAGTCAGCACGATTTTAGGTGGTGAGGAAAACGTCGAGCAGGCAATTCTAACGTTGGTGGAAAAGGCAAAGCCTGAAATTATCGGGTTGTGTACCACTGGGTTAACGGAAACGAGAGGGGATGATATGGATGGCATCCTCAGGAGTATCCGTAAGCGTCATCCAGAACTGTATGACCTCCCCATTGTGTACGTATCCACCCCCGATTTTAAGGGTGCATTGCAAGATGGCTTTGCCGCCGCCGTTGAAAGCATGGTGAAGGAACTTCCCCAACCGGGGGAAACCCGCTACGACCAAGTCACCATTCTAGTGAGTTCTGCCTTCACACCGGGAGATGTGCAGGAAATTAAGGAAATGGTGACGGCATTTGGACTCACACCCATTGTTGTACCCGACCTTTCTGCCTCCCTTGATGGACATTTGGAGGATTCCTTCAGTGCCACGACAGGTGGTGGGACGACAAAAGCAGAACTCCGCGAGATTGGGAGTTCAGTCATCACCTTTGCCATAGGCGAGAGTATGCGGGGAGCCGCAGAGATTCTAAATCAGCGGTTTGGCACTCCTTTCGAGGTGCTGCAACAACTGACAGGATTAGATGCGGTGGATGACTTTCTACATGGGCTGTCGCTTCTTTCTAAAAGGAGTGTACCGGAGAAATACTGCCGTCAGCGTCGCCAGTTACAAGATGCCATGTTGGACACGCACTTTTTCTTTGGACGGAAGCGAGTATCCCTGGCATTGGAACCGGATTTGCTGTGGTCAACTACTGCGTTTCTTCAGTCGATGGGAGCGGAAATACAAGCTGCCGTAACGACAACTAAATCGCCTCTGCTGGAAGAACTCCCGGTGGAAAAGGTTGTAATCGGTGATTTAGAAGATTTCGAGGAATTAGCACCGGGTTCGGATTTGCTAATTACTAATTCTAATGGGGCGAAAGTCTCGAAGAAACTCGATATTCCTTTGTATCGCCAAGGTATCCCAATTTTCGATCGCTTAGGCAATGGTCAGTTTACCAAAGTCGGCTATCGAGGAACGATGCAACTGTTGTTTGATATTGGCAACCTCTTTTTAGAGGAAGAGGAGTCAAACGTTAAGCATTAATGGGGAATAGAATCCGTTGGCATCAGAATACTAGTTTTTTTAACGCAGAGGTTCACGCAGAGGAGCGCAGAGTTTTTGCACTTCAATCTCAGTTAATGACGATGCTTTGCCAAACAAAATCTCTGACAGACCAAAGGAGATTACTATGAAAATTGCATTTGCGACGAGTGATAATGTGCATATTAATGCACACTTTGGTTGGGCTAAACAAATAGCTGTTTATGAAGTTTCAACTGATGGATATCAGTTTTTAGAAACTATCAAGTTTGACGGCAACTTAATGGAAGATGGCAACGAAGACAAGCTGGTTCCAAAAGTTGCTGCACTCGCTGACTGTACTATCGTTTACGTTTCTGCGATCGGTGGGAGTGCAGCCGCCAGACTCATTCGCCAGCGTGTTACTCCAGTAAAAGCCCAATCTGAAGAAGACAAAATTACCGATGTCCTG
>DATNQL010000513.1:0-5532 GCA_036704025.1 Stenomitos sp. | reverse complement strand
CGTTAATTTTATTTACGCCAACCTTAACCACGCCAATGATTATACCCAAGAGTTATTAAAAATAATACAATTATATCAGCATTACTATCCTCAACCTGTGCCTGAACTAAAGAGCAAGATTGAGGAGGCTGAGATTGATTTCATTGGGGAAGATTTGCCCAAAATTCTCTCATCTATGCACACAGGGGCGGAACGTATCCGACAAATTATTTTATCGTTGCGTCATTTTTGCCACCTGGACGAAGCTGACATGAAACAGGTGGATGTCAATGAAGGAATTAACAATACTTTGTTGCTTTTAAACCACCGACTGAGCCAGAGCATTAAAGTTATCAATAAATATGAAACGCTACCCTTAGTTGAGTGCTATCCAGCTCAACTGAATCAAGTCTTCTGGCATCTTATCAACAATGCGATTGACGAACTACTATCTGATCAGCCATTCCCCTTTCATCCACAAATTTCGATTCAAACCAAACAAGTTAATGACGAACACATCGAGGTGAGAATCCAGGATAATGGCAAGGGAATTAGTCCAAACATTCAAGAGAAAATATTTGACCCCTTTTTCACCACTAAATCAGTGGGAGAAGGAACGGGAATGGGGCTAGCCATTTGCTACCAAATTATGGAAAAACATCGTGGTCACATCCAAGTGATTTCGGAGTTAGGTCAGGGAACCGAATTTGTAGTTACGTTTCCTATACGACATCATTAAAATATGCCTTCAATCTTAATAGGATTCAACTAAAAGCTTGCTCCCCCACGGTCAACAGGTGGGTGATTGCCGCCTAATATTAAATACCTCAATGTTCGCTACAAATCACTCTCCGCGTCCCCGCGTCTGTGAGTCCCCGCGCCAATCATTTGTAGCAAACTTCAGGAGAAACGATATCAGTGAACTAGGCGGTGAGGGTGTCAATAACGACTTCAACATCAGTGATATCAAGACGACAGATCATCCGTCGATGTTGACATTGAACGGTGAAAGCTATTGCGCCATTCATCGTTTAGCTGATCAGGCTCTATCTCTGGTAATGGAGGTGGTGAACTGATCGGTGGATTACCCGCAATTAGAGGGGGTTCGAGGGAAAGATTGGAAGGGGCAGAACGTATAGTGTTGAGCCAACTATCCCGAGTCTTGAGCGTTCCCGTATCTGGGACAGTGCGTCCCTTTTCGAGCAACTGACTCAGATGATGCAGTCCTTCACACAATTTATGTAAGTGAGCAGCTCTGTAATCGGCAGCTTGCCAATCTCCAGCTTCGAGGGCTTCAACATATCCCTTTTGTAAGGCTCGGATCAGTCTCAGTTGGGTTTCAATGATTGGATAGTTAATTGCCATTTGTCTTGCTGTTGTTCCATCTAAACGAGTATCTACCCCTGATCATCTTCTGGTTTTTGCCGTTCTCAACCTATTCTGGCTCAGGCATCAGGGTGTTGTACACTAATACAACTTACAGACTCAGGGCGAATGCTCTGGAAAATTTCTTCTTTCCGTCAATATACAGTGACATGATGAGAGTCAGCCCTGGATGTCAGTTGCTAGAGTGATTGCGTCTCGAAAAAGTTAGGTTTCATAGCACACCCTCGCCTATAATCGAACCTAAATTAGCTTGACAAATGGCGGAAACAATGCCAATTGCGGCGAATTCCCAGCAGCGACCCCATGCCTCTCCGATTAAACTAGACCGTTTTTTGGTCTGTGGGCTAGGCAGTTTGGGTCAGCAATGTGTTGTCGCGCTGAAGGGATTTGGTGTAACTATCATTGCCATTGAGGAAATGCAACCCAGAACTTGGGAGATTCCTGATATACCCAACTTATTAGAAGACTTAGTGATCGGCGATTGCCGCCAAGAGCATGTTTTAAAACAGGCCAAGATCAATCACTGTCGGGCTATTCTCCTGGTTACCAGTAGTGAACGCATCAATACTGAAGCTGCCTTTACCGCACGGTTGTTGAATCCCCACATACGCTTAGTGGTGCGTTCTGCCAAAGAAAATCTCAATGAACTATTGAGTCAACATTTGGGGAATTTCGTCTCCTTCGAGCCGACTCAGCTTCCTGTAACGGCATTTGCCCTAGCGGCGATGGGAACAATGACCTTGGGATTTTTTAACCTCGAAGGACATCAACTCCGGGTGGTGAAGCGTCATATCCAACCGGGTGATCCGCTAGGCCAACGGTTGATCCATGAGCTCAACAGTACCACGCGCCGGGTGCTGAGCCACACGCCCAATTCATCCAGAGTGGTTACTGGGTTCCACCAGTGGGAACCGAAGGCTCGCGTGCAAGGAGGAGACACCCTTGTCTACGTTGAAGTGACCGAAAAATCTTTGAGTCGTGCGGAGAAACCCGTCACAGAAATCAAGCGAGAAGGCCGGCAGATTTGGCAAAATATGGTTCAAGGTTGCAATTGTCGTAATCTCCAACGCCGGCTTCATCAATTTTGGCAATCCACCTATCAGCGTCAAGTGCAGCGCGTAGCCATTGTCAGTGGGATTGGTGTACTGGTTTTATGGCTATTAGGAACATTGTTATATCTATTAAATTATCCCAAGATGAGTGTAGGAAATGCCTTTTACACGACGGCAATCCTGCTATTGGGAGGATTTGGAGATTTATATGGCGGATTCGACATCCAAATTCCGGTTCCTTGGTGGTTGCAGTTGGTGAGTCTAGGACTCGGTTTGGCTGGCACCGCTTTTGTGGGAGTGTTATATGCCCTGCTCACGGAAATGCTTTTAAGTGCTAGATTCCAGTTTTTAAAGCGCCGTCCGCCGGTGCCACAACAAGACCATGTGGTTGTGATTGGATTAGGTCGCGTCGGTCAGAGAGTCGCCGCTATGTTGCAAGAATTTAAACAATCGGTAGTAGGGATTACGAATACTGAACTGGATGCCAGTATATTGCCCAAACTCCCTGTAATTACCGGAAATTTTGCCGAAGCGTTGAAGATGGCGAATCTACCCACCGCCAAAAGCGTTTTAGTTGCCACGGATGATGAGATGCTCAATCTGGAAGTTGGGTTGATGGCACATGCCGCGAATCCGGCTGGGGGTTTAGTCATCCGGACATTTGAGGAAGGCTTGAGTAAAAATTTGGCACAGTTGTTGCCCGATGCCCAAGTTTTGTGTGCTTATGCCTTGGCAGCAGAAGCGTTTGCGGGGGCGGCATTTGGGGAAAATATTGATAACCTGTTTCGCCTGGATAACCAAACCATTCTGGTGACGGAGTACCACATTGAAATGGGTGATACGCTCAATGGATTGCTGTTGGCAGAGGTGGCTTATGGTTACGGGGTGGTGCCCGTGCTTTACCAAAGAGGGCAAGAGACACCTACGTTTATGCCATCGGATGATATCCGTTTAGCGATTGGCGATCGCATGGTCATTTTAGCCACCAGTATCGGTTTACGACGCATTGAAGAAGGCTTCAAGAGTATTCTGCCCAAACGCTGGCGAGTGTTGGTCGAAAAAGCCATGAACCCAGAGGCAATTTTTGAAGGCGCAAATGCGATCGCCCGAATTTCCGCTTGTGATCTCAGCACCGCTAGAGCTTTGATGCACAATTTACCAGGAGTGTTAGAAGCCCCTTTATACAAACACCAAGCTCAACGCCTGGTGCGATCGCTCAAGCAGGCTCAGGTGCGAGCTCGCCTGATGCCGATGACTTAACAACTTGTCCCTAGCGGATTCTACTCTTTTTAAACCTCCCCAAACCCCCAAGGAAAACGCTAAATTTGTAATGCTCAACTCGCCAACTCAAGGTAAATAGGCTGATGCCGAAATGGGTTTCACCAATGAGTACAGTCCTGGGAGTCACCATTGTTTTTAGTGGCTTGTCTTCCGTCGCTCAAGCTCAACTTTCACCAATATTGCCGGTTCCATCGCAGCTTTTTGTTGATAACACAACAACTCCTGAAGCGAATAGCCCACTGAGTAATCAGCCCGATTTAGACCTTTTAGCGAAAACAGTTGCCAATTTTGTTAAAAGTGAGCGCTATCAAACCGAGTCTGAACTAGAATTAAATGCTACATCATCAGGTACAACGCTGAGGTCTTCTGCACAGGTCAAAACTCTGGCTCAATCTCCACAGCAGTTTCATTCAGAAATTACTTTCGGGACACCTGGCCGTTCTGGAGGAAGACAATATATTGTCGTCTCTAATGGTAAACAAGTGTGGATTTATCAGCCTGATTTAAAGCAATATGCTGTTAGCGATTACGCCAATTTTAACAAATCTGATAATTCCTTCTTAATCGGAATGTCCTCTTCTTTATTTTTAGAGATAGCACCAGAATTTAAATCGATGAGGGTACAAGGTTCAATTTCAGACCAAAATATCCGCGAAGTTTTGGTAGAAATGCTGCGTTCGGAGAATGCTCTGATCACGGGTGGCAGATCCAGCATTGAAGGACGAGACTACTATGTTTACGAGTATACAGACCCCAAGGAAGGATATACCATCAACGCTCTGGTATCACCCGATCAGGCTACTGTGGAGCAGATCCGAATTATGAGCAAATCTGAAGGCGTAGATGTTGTGATCAACGAAAAAATTCTGCGTCGAGTTGAGAATCCTGCGATCACACCTGATACCTTCAATTTTGCGCCACCTCCAGGAGCGAAGAAGGTAAAATCGATTTCTCTGGAACCGTTTTAAACGGATGTGCCTTTTAAGCCAGCAATGGCTTACTCAAGCCTGGAATAAGGTAAGCTAAGAAGCTGAAGATTCCTGAAGAATCCTGAAAAAAAGTAAAGCGATCGCTAAAATTCAGATGATCATGAGGTACTTTCAGCCACTAGCGGCATTTCTGTTGGCACTCATTCTGCTGTTCTTCCCTTTATCGGCACAAGCCGCGAGCTCTTCTTCTATTTCTCGCTCCGTGGGCAAAGGGGAACTGACGGGCAAGGATTTCTCCAATCAGAGCTTGATTGGGCAAGAGTTTACCAGCGTCAATTTGGAAGAAACCAACTTTAACAATGCAGATTTACGGAATGTAGTGTTTAACAGTTCAACCCTAAAGCAGGCTTCTCTGCATGGGGCAGATTTTACCAGTGGTATTGCTTACTTGTCTGACTTCACACAAGCCGATTTGAGCGATGCCGTTTTGACAGAAGCGATTATGCTGCGTTCTCGCTTTGATGATGCAGACATCACCGGAGCTGACTTTACAGATGCGGTTTTAGATGGTGTTCAGCTCAAAAAGCTCTGCGCTAGGGCAACCGGCGTCAATTCCAAAACAGGTGTGGCAACTCGTGAGTCTTTAGGATGTAGATAAGTTAGAGCTGAAACGAATGAGGGGAGAGGAAGAAGCATGTGTATCGGGGTGGCATGGCAGTTTGCAGCTAGCCTATGCCCATGATCACAAGGGCACTCAGTTGACTCACGCCCAAGGACAAGCGCCGTTGAAGGTGCAGCGATCGTTTTATCCAGAGGGTTCAGCGGTTTGTCATAGTGTGGTGTTGCATACGGCTGGGGGAATGGTAGGAGGCGATTCTCTCTCCCAATCCATCCACCTCTCTCCC
>DATNQL010000512.1:0-6850 GCA_036704025.1 Stenomitos sp. | reverse complement strand
CACACCCCACACCCTACACCCCACACCCCTTTCAAAAATTTTTATATCCAATTTAGATGCGCCGCAGCTTACCTCTTAGCATGTTACCCATAAAAGTTCCATCTTGATTGGTAAGATGACGGTTTTGGTTGGTGCTTTGGTGCTTTCGTTCATCGCGTTGCATGAATCCGAATATTAGGACTATGAGACTCCAGAAACTACGGGATATTAAAGCCTTTAGCCGCTAGTTGTTTGCTCAAACTTTGAATAATTACAGAATCAAGAGTATTCTTACCACTATTGGCAGTCAAACGACGCTGTTTCTCCACATATTCGTTACGCTTTTGAGATAAATCACGAATCATTTTTTGAATGATCTCTCTTTCCGCTTTCTTGGCTGCTACATATTCTTGCTTTTGAGCTAAAGTCATACTCCGCATCGCTAGCGGTAAAGCCTGATTGGGTAATTGCTCAAGGGTAACTATTCCCTGTTCGAGAGCATCAATCAAGTCCCAAGAAGCATTGTTATAATATTCCGAAGCTTTGGAAGCACCCCTCGTCGCTAAATTGATGCCAGAGTTACTATCTTCAATGGCTTGACGTTGTTGCCCTACTTCTCCTTGTTCCCCATAGGGAATATAGGTTTGATTGAGTTTGGCATTCCAATCCGCTATTGGCTCATCGTAAGGAGACTTAATAAACTCAATTTTTTCGTTTTGATTAATATTGAAGTGATTTCCGTGTGCTAAGGAAGCGCCTTCAGCCCAAAGTTGTCGTTCCTGACTTTCTGCTGAACCGCAGTAGATAGTATTGACAAGAGTATCTCCCTTAACCGCGAGAGAAACGGCTTCTTTCCAAGCGATTGGGCCTTGATCGAAAGGTTCATTACCCGCAATAAAAATCACGCGAAAATCTTGCTTGTCTTTACTCCAGTTTAATTCTCGTATAGCTGAGCGCATTGCCCAACCCGCATATTCTTGACCACCGTTAGTTCGGATACTGAATAGCTTTTCTGAAATTAAATCTAATTCAGGAGTAAATCCAGTTAAGAGTCTAACAAAACCTTCGGAAGAGGGTAAACTATCGTTGCCATAATGGTAGAGAGCCACTTCTAATTCAGGGACTTCGCCATCTTTGGTAACTTGAGTTAAATAATTAACAATTTGCCAAAGTTGAGTCCGAGTTTGGTCAATCAGTCCATCCATACTATTACTAGAGTCTAAAAGGATGGTCATCTGAATTTTCGCTTTAGCAAAAGCTTGGGTGGGAAAACCCAAAATACTTAAGGTTAGAGCGATAGACAAGAACATTCGAGAGAGTTTTTGCATAGGTTTTTCAGCTTTTTTGATTCCACTGATCTGTTATATCCGTTTTAAGGCGAAACCGCTTGGCTCCGAACCAGGAATCGTCATGTTCGTCCGGAAAATCGTGCCACAATCTAGCGCTCGCTACATCACACATATGACAAAATGCGGCTAGTGGGGTCATCATTCGCTCACGATTACTGTAATAATGCAGTTCCCCTTCAGTAAAAAATACTGCACGCTCTAGGTGTGTAGGCAGATGTATTCCGTATTCAGAGAGCTTTTTGAGCCGAAAAGCATGAGTGTTCTCCTTCGAGGCTAACTCTGAGTTTCTGCACCAAGCTCCGTCAACTTGCACGTACACCCAAGGTTTTTCCAAGTCATGTATAAAGAGTACGAGAAGAGCGTCTGATAAGGAAAACGGCAGAGGGCGAAACGTGAAAAGAGTCTCGTAAAAGACGACAGAGATATTCATGACTTCATGGAGGTGATCGATGTATCCACCTTCCCAAGCCTGATGGTTGTGGGACGAACCCCTTGCTGACTCAAATAAAGAGCGATGCTTGGCTAAGAGTTGTTGGCAACCAGATTGATACGGCTGGTCTATTCTCTGAAGCAGTTCATCGATAGTAAGATATCGTGAAGACATTGTCTGGTTGTTTTTAGCTTTTACTTGCTCTTTCCTATCTCTGAGTACAGGTCACTTATGCAGTTTACAAAACTCAAACAATCTTAAGAGTTACTATTTGTTGACGAGTGTAAATCCATTAGTTGCGAATGCTCAAAAATATTCAATTAATTGAACTCAATCATTAACTCTCTTCCCTCCGCCACCAAGCCCGCACCAGTTGGATTTCCTCATAACTATATTCCTCTCCCAAATGTTCCCGGATAGTTTTCAGCGAACTCTCACCTACTACTTGAATTGCTTGAATTATGGTTTTTTGCCGTTCTGGAATCACTAATCGATTTAAATCCACCGGTTGTTTCATTTCCAGCAACTCGCTCAAATGAGTCACAATTGTACGAGGCGTAAAACCACGCTTTTGAGCAATTTCTTCAACACTCAACCCTTGCTGATAGTATTGCAGCGTCACCATGTGAGTATTCGCAGGTAGAGGAACAGGTAATTTTTGCTCTTGACAAAATGCCCGGATTTCTGAGACAAATTTATCCCCATATTGATTCACTTTATTCGTGACAACCCCAGAAATTTTTGCAAACGCTTCCAGGGTTTGGGGTTGCTGCTGCGCCATCAATCTCAGACTAGAATCGGCAAAAACAACATAAGGTGCAACCGAGTGGGCATCGGCTATTTGTTTGCGTAACTTTCGTAAACGTTCCAACAATATTTCGGCTTCAGCGCTTCTAGGATTAATCTCTGCTAACGCTTTAGCCACTGGAGTCTGAGTGATGGCAATTTCAACCGTTCGCTGACTTCGCAAGACTTCCCAACTCAGTTTATTCAGCTTTAAAATCCGGTAACCATCGGTTGTTTCATCGAGTAATCCTTGATGTAAAAGCGATCGCCCTAACATCTTCCAATCATCGACACTTCTATCCTTGCCAATGCCATAGGTAGAGAGCAGATGATGCCCATACTGCTCAATTTTCTGCTTTCTGGAACCTCTGAGCACATCAATAATATGAGTCATGCCAAACCGTTCTTTGCAACGCGCTACGCAAGAGAGAAACTTTTGCGCTTCAATCGTCCAATCTTCGACCGGCTTGGGATTACGGCAGTTATCGCAGTTTCCACAATTCCCTTTAAACCGTTCGCCAAAATAACGGAGTTGAATCGTGCGGCGACAGTCGGTTCCTTCCGCGTAGTCGATTACCTGGCGCAACTGTTGACGGGCAACTCGCTGTTCTTTGGGATCGGGTTTTTGCTCGATCAGATAATCAATGGTGCGGATATCAGCCGCACCGAAGAAGAGGGTACAATGTGCCGGTTCTCCATCGCGTCCTGCTCGTCCTGATTCTTGATAGTATCGCTCTAAGTTGTGGGGTAAGTCGTAGTGGATGACAAAGCGGACATCGGGCTTGTTAATACCCATGCCAAACGCAATCGTGGCTACCATCACCTGTACATCATCCCGAATGAAGCGTGTTTGATGGGTTGCCCTGGCTTCATCACTCATCCCGGCATGGTAAGGCAATGCATCAATCCCATCTTTCTGGAGGCGAAAGGCGACTTCATCTACCGCACGACGACTTAAGCAGTAAACAATCCCTGAACCTTGATGGGATTTAATTTTTTTTAAGAGTTGGTTGTAGCTGTGGCGTTCTTTGGGTTGAACTTCGTAGTAGAGGTTGGGGCGGTTGAAGCTGGCAATATGAACTCCCGGTTGCCGCAACGTCAGTTGTTCCAGGATATCCTGTTGCACACGCTTGGTGGCGGTGGCGGTGAGGGCGAGAATGGGGATATCGGGATAACGTTGGCGCAGTTGTTTCATCTGCCGATATTCCGGACGGAAGTCGTGCCCCCACTCCGAAACGCAGTGGGCTTCATCAATGGCAAAAGCGGAAATGCCAATTTGCGTCCGCACTTTCTCCAGAAAGGGCAGAAATTTCTCTCCCAGTAAGCGTTCTGGTGCGACGTAAAGGAGTTTAATTTTGCCGTTGAGGATGGCGAGTTCACGCGATCGCACATCGTCCCAACTCAGCGTACTATTGAGAAATGTAGCCCCAATTCCATTATCCACGAGGGCATCCACTTGGTCTTGCATCAGGGCAATCAACGGGGATACCACTACCGTTAAACCCGGTTTCAGCAGGGCGGGCAGTTGGAAACACAAAGACTTACCCCCCCCTGTGGGCATGATCACTAGTAAATCCCGTTGCGCGAGCGCTTCTTCAACAATCTGTCTTTGTCCTGGACGAAAGGCATCGTAACCAAAGAAGTGTTTAAGTGCTTCCTCCAGGGATTGCAACTGGTACATGATTGATGGTTTTTGCGCTGATGATGCGATTATTGTACCAACCGCAGATTTGAATCTTGTTTTGCCCCGTTTAGGTTCTGGCCTTGAACTCAGGCCATAATAGTACTTAGAAGATTTATTAAGTTAAGTAACAATGCCCAAAGCAATCTGGAATGGTGCCATACTCGCCGAGAGCGACAAGTGCGTCGTTGTGGAAAACAACCAATATTTCCCCCCGGACGCTATCAACAAGGAGTACTTTAAAGATAGCAATACCCACACCACCTGCCCGTGGAAGGGCGTTGCTAGCTACTACAGCATTGAAGTAGACGGACAGGTGAACAAAGACGCCGCTTGGTACTATCCGACAACCAAAGACGCGGCAAAGAATATTGAAGGTTATATCGCGTTCTGGAAAGGCGTGAAAGTTGAGGTGTAGTCAGTCATGGTGAGGGCAAGGCATGTCTTGCCCCTACACCGATCTTCTACTATTTTTAATCGCATTAATCAGTTCAGATCGGTAGTCTATATCCGCTTCGACAGGAGTATCCGCTAAAGTGCTGCCGACGACTCGATTCACTTTGAGTTCATGATTCAGCAGCGTGTTGAGGATATCTAACTGAGCGTCGAGAATTTTGGGGCGTTTTTCGTACCAAGTGGCAATGATTTCTGAGATCTTCTCCTCATCCTCCGGCAGGGAAGCCGCGAGTTTATCCAAGATTGCCCAATCTTGAGGAGAAAAGAGCGATCGCTTCGTTTTCAATACCTCAATGAAGGCGGCGATGTTCTGTTCATGAAATGACATTACCAGAGTCCTCGAAATTTTTGGCTGGCGGCTTGACTCGCATGTTGTTTGGAGGTATGAACTAGCTGTCTTCAAGCCTGATGTATTTTAGTTACTCTCTTGAGCGATCGCTCTGTTGAGGAACAACATCACCACTTTTTATCATAAAAATGGTTGAAACAAGACAAACTTGATTTAGCTTCAACAGAGACTCAATCAGACTTATGATTTTTTAGATAGTGATACTCCAGCCTGGATGAGTTGACAAGAGTACCCTAGCCATTATTTCCATACACCCAATATAGCCAATGGACACATTAATTTTAATCATAGGCTTGATCGGCTTGATCGTGGGTTCCATCGCCATTTGGTTGAACAAACAGACAAACACACGGAACCGCATCAGTCATGAGCGCGCCAAAAACGCGCTATTACAGTTTGAATCACGCTTAGATGCCATCGATAGGCAATTACAGCAGGAGCGTACTGCACTTCCGGCTGAACTCGCCACCCTACCGACTCAGATAGAAAGCATCCAACACAATTACTCCCAGCTCCACTCTCAAGTCTCAGAACTGCAAAACCAATTTGAGACAACTGATGATGAGATGACACCGCTCAATATCCAACTGACGGAATTACGCAGCCAGTTAGACAACACGAACCAAGAGCGCAAACAAGTCCAGGCTCAATTGAGGGAGCTACAAACCGAGTTGAAGAATACGCATCAAAGGTGTGAATATCTGCAATTTCTAGTTTCAGATCTACAAAGTCCTATTCAAAGTATTACTCAAGAGCGTGAACAGCTCGAGTCCCAATTGTCGCAACTGCACCAAGAAATGGAAATAGTTCGGCAGGAGCGTTTGCCCCTACAATCAGAGCTCGCAGAACTGCAAAATCAACGGCTCACAATTCAACAAGAACGCAGCCAACTGTACTCTCAACTGCCCCAGCTGCAAACCCAGTTCGAGGAAACCACACAAGAGCGCGAATACCTAAACTTTCAACTCTTAGAACTGCAAAATCAACTAGAAACCCTAACTCAGGAACGAGATCAATTGCAGGGACAACTCTCACAACTGCGCCGGCAAATTGCAGATGTGCAGCAGGAGAGCGTACCGCTGCATTCGGAGTTTGCTGAACTACAAAATCAAGTTTTCAGTGTTCAGCAAGAGCGTAGCCAACTGCACTTACAACTACCCCAACTACAACAGGAATTAGAGACGAGCAACCAAGAGCGTGAATATCTCAATTTTCAATTGTTGGAACTGCAAAGCCAACTAGAAACCTTAACTCAGGAGCGCGAATCCCTCTCCTCCCAATTGGCTCAATTACGTCAGCAAATCGACAGCTTTGCCTTAGAACCTGCGCCGTTATACTTAGAGTTTGCCGAACTCCAAAACCAGTTTCTCAATGTCCAGCAAGAGCGTAGTCAACTCGACTTACAACTGCCTCAATTACAAAGTCAATTCGAGCAGACTCAGCAAGCAAGTGAGTACCTGAACTTTCAACTGCCCCAACTGCAAAGTCAGTTAGAAACCCTGACTCAGGAACGAGAACAACTCCACTCCCAACTGTCCGAATTACGCCAGCAAATCGATAGTGTGCCGCAGGAACGTGCGCCCCTACAACAGGAACTCACCGCACTGCAAAACCAACTGCTCACCCTTCAGCAGGAACGAACCCAACTACACTCTCAACTGTCTCAGTTGCGACGCCAATTAGCCCAAGTGAGTCAAGAGCGGGAGCAACGGCGCTCTCAACCGTCCCAACTTCAAAACCCAATAGAAACTCTCACTTCAGAGGCGACGTCCAGTCAGCCTCAGGCGATTGAAGTATCACAGCCGATGGAAATCTCTCCG
>DATNQL010000511.1:0-6916 GCA_036704025.1 Stenomitos sp. | reverse complement strand
GGAACTGTATGCGGAAGCGGAGAAAGTCACGGCTTATCTCGATGCTCATGAAAATTGGTTTACCCGCTGCGCCCATCCTATGAAGGTAGAATCCATTGCTCGGAATGCCTACGCCTTAGTCATTGGGCGCTTTGGGTCGTTTGGCTATGAGGTAGAGCCAAAAATTGGTTTAGAACTGCTCCCTCAAGAAGATAAAATCTACCGAATTCGGACAGTCCCCATCCCCAATTATGTGGCTCCGGGCTATGAGGTTGATTTCCAAGCGTCTCAAACCTTTGTGGAAGTACCTGCCAGTGAATATTTTCAACAGGACGAACATCAGCAAGCGTCCCTACCCAATGCTGTTACTCGGATCGAGTGGGAACTGGATCTCAAGGTTGGGATTCGGTTCCCCCGGTTTATCCACAAATTACCCCAGTCATTGATTCAAACCACAGGCGATAGTCTGATGCGCCAAGTGGTGAGACAAGTTTCTCGACGCTTGACGCACAAGGTACAGGAGGATTTTCACTCGAGTATGGGTATACCCATGCCTAAAAAATTGAAGAAGCGGTAAGGGCTTGTGGGTTCAAGGGTTGAAGGTGGAACGTTGATAGGGTAGCGGTGGTAAGCCGACGAGTGTCAGGTGAGAACGCTAGAACCTATCAAGCCGTTAACAGCTCAACCTGCCCAGGATCAATCCTTACTCCAATTCAGGACTGAGGACAAAAAGCTACATTTTGCTCACAATCCGTTGGACAATTTCTACACCAGTCACAGCCTGCCAACCAAATAAGCCCAAAAGAACAACATTGAGAGCAATGTGGGTGAAGCGTGCCCAGTTTTGCCCTTTCTGCATAAACGGGGAGAGAGAGGCAGACATGGCGATGAGTGCTGTCATGCCTAAACCCGCGATCAAGTGAGGACCCACAAATAGCTTGCCATTGTTGATGTAGGTAACCGCCATGCCTCCGATCGCACCGACAACCATCAGACCGAGTAGCACTGAACCGATTTGATAGTGCTTCACGTTATATCGGCCTTTAATCAGCTCTTTCTTGAGGTCGCCGTCCGCATATCGAGTGCGTTGGACTTGAATCCCTAAATATAAGGCATAAATTGAGAGCGCCAGGATCACCCACATGATCGTTGGGTGCAGGAATTGAGACCAGACTTTAACCGATTCGGGAATGGTGAGGTTCATAGGATTGGAGAGAGCCGTTTAAGAATCTTGATAAAACTTAACTTAGCATAGCTGTCATTTTCTCTAAAGTCTGATTAGCTCTCAATCGCATCTCTATTGAGGAGCGATGACTCACCGAGCTGATTTGGCGCTAAGTTGATACGGCGCTCTTGACGTGGCTGAAGAAATGACCTCAAACCCAGACGTTTTACTGCTAAAAGCGGCTCAAAGGGGTGACTTGACTCAACTCAACTCCATCCTGGCTCAGGGGGCGAATGCCAATACCTGCGATCGCGATGGCACCACTGCTTTGATGTTTGCCGCCCAATCCGGCTACACCGAGATCGTTCGTGTGTTGCTAGCAGTGGGAGCCAATCCCAACCAGCGAAGAGAACGCTATGGACTCGTCGCTTTAATGCTAGCCTCTGCTGCTGCTCAGACTGATGTTGTCAAAACGTTGGTGGCGGCTGGTGCAGATGTCAATATCACAAATGATGATGGCAGCACTGCACTCATGGTAGCGGCACACAAAGGTTCCTTAAACATTGTGCAAATCTTGCTTGATGCGGGAGCCGATGTGAATATCCAAGATCAAGATCAAGATACGGCATTAAACTTAGCCGCTCAGAATGGTCATGCCGAGGTCGTAAAAGCCTTGCTAAAAGCGGGTGCAGATGCCACGCTGAGTGAGGGAGCTTTAAATCTCGCTGCTAGTGAAGGTCAGACTCAGGTATCACAAGTTTTGCTAGAACATGGAGTCAGGGCAGACGCCCCTAATCCAGATGGCAGAACCCCTCTCATGCAGGCTGCTGAATTAGGATATTTGCAGGTAGTCCATCTATTAGCCACCGCTAGAGATACCCAGATCAATGCCCAAGACCATGAAGGTGAAACAGCCTTGACTTTAGCGGCTGACCAAGGTCATACGGACGTTGTACAAGCCTTACTCAATCAGGGGGCTGATGCGAATCTGCCAAACTGGACAGGAGAGACGGCGTTGATGGCAGCGGCGGCTGGGGGGCATCATGCTGTGGTCACAGCCTTACTCCGTGCTGGGGCTGATATCAATCTCAGAAACCGCGACCAAGAGACCGCTTTACATCTGGCGACTGTGGAAGGTCATGGTGGGGTGGTAGAGCTGCTGCTTCAAGCAGGGGCTGAGCTTGAGGTCAGGAATCATCTGGGGGATACAGCCTTAATCCTGGCAGCCTTACATGGTTACACCAAAATTGTGTCAGCTTTAGTACAAAAAGGAGCAAATTTGAATGTTACAAACCAGGGTGAGACACCTCTAACACTGGCAGTCTCACAGGGTCACGCAGAAACTGTTAAGGTTTTGCTAGATGCGGGTGCGCCTGCCAATATCACCACGCCTGACGGGAAGACCCTGTTGATGAAGGTAGCCGATCAAGGAGATACGACCATCATGCGACACTTGTTGGACGCAGGTGCCCCAGTTAATGGTCAGGATCAGACGGGTGCTACTGCTTTGATGTGGTCAGCTCATCGGGGTTATACCGTGGCAGTGCAACTGTTGCTGGATGCGGGTGCACAGGTCAATGTGAAAAATCGGGGAGGCTATACGGCTTTGATGCTGGCAGAGTTTAATGGCTATCCTGAGGTAGTGAAACGGCTGAAGGTAGCTGGGGCACAAGAGTAATTTACAGTGGTTGACTGTTCCTATGAGCCATCACCAGACTCTAGGTCGAGAAATACCTGATAATCTTATAGTTCTGCATCATTTTCTGCCTCAATCAGCTCTTAACTCAGAGACGCTTTGCACTGTGAGGCATCTGGTTCAGGCGCTCCTCCAAAACCACCAAGGCGCAGACCTCCTACTTCGGGGGAGTTTTAGTTAAATCATGAGCTTTGGTTAAGTCATAAACCTATGGAGCCAATTCCATTTGATAGTAATGACCTACTTGTGGTCAATAGTCGGCGTCGGAATGGTTTAATTCTTTATAAGCGCTATCATGCAGAATTTGCAGGCCCAGGCGCGGCGGTGGGAGGATTGATCGATCAGGATTGTAAACTAGCGCTGCCATTGGGCAACTTCTCGCTGATCCGTCCTGACTCGGCTGAAGACCGACAGCGGGCTTATGCGTTGCGGCGGCAGTGGATTCGATTGACCAGACAAATTACAGACAATCCAGTTCCCGTGAAGCGCGCTCAGCAGATTCTCACTCAGTTTGAGTACTACTTTGACTCTGAAACAATTAGCCAAGTGCCAGATGAAGCATTGGCCCTTTTGGTGGGTGTTTTGCCATACACCATTAGGATAGCGCGTGCCTTGGAAACTTAGACCACACTGACTTGAGTCGGCCAACTCAGAAGTGAGGAATCAGCACCCAGTTATGGGAATATATCAGTGACTGTATGTAGCGGCGAGGAGTATTCATGACACTCATAGAGATTCTTTTGTTGCTGTTAATTGCCGCCATCTGCGGTAGCTTGGGACAAGTCTTAGTAGGATACTCGACTGGTGGTCTGTTGGCCTCAATTGTTGTTGGGGTGATTGGCGCATACATTGGAATCTGGGTCGCGCGTGAATTTAACCTCCCAGTATTCTTTGCGCTTAATCTGGGAGGTCGTTCGTTCCCAATTATTTGGTCAATTCTCGGTTCTGCTATTTTTGCCGCCATACTAGGTTTGCTCAACCGGGCGACACGACGGTAGAGTTTTTGAAGAGTAGTGGGTTATTGGTCAACTCACAACTGACTAGCGAACTCTCGAACTCATGATTCATGACTGATATTGATATGACTGTATCGACCAAACCCTCCAAAGATCCATTTCCTTGGTTCTGGATTGGAATGGCGTTCGTATTTTTATTGTCAATTTCATTGCGTTTTTGGGGGCTGAGTCAGCCTAATATTTTAGTATTTGATGAGGTCTACTTTGCCAAGTTTGCCAATAATTATCTGACCCATACTGACTTTTTTGATACTCATCCGCCTTTAAGTAAATACTTAATTGCTATTGGTATTTGGTTAGGTCGTCACTTTCCTTTTGGGAAGGATACTGTCAACAATTTGACGGGAACTCAGCTCACAACGTTTAGTTACCGTTGGCTAAACGCCCTTACAGGTTCCCTGATTCCCTTAGTGGTGGGGGCACTCGCTTATCAGCTAAGTCACCGCCGCAGCTATGCTTTTATCGCTAGTCTCTTTGTTGCGGTTGATGGTCTATTCTTAGTGGAGTCTCGCTATGCGCTAAATAATATTTATCTGGTACTCTTTGGGTTATTAGCTCAATGGTGTTTACTTGTAGCCTTAGAGAATCGGCAAAAGCGGCATGGACTTTGGTTGGCTCTTTCTGGTATTTGTTTTGGAGCCTCAGCCTCTGTTAAATGGAATGGACTCTGGTTCTTATTGGGTATTTATTTAATTTTAAGTGTAACTTGGGCGATGCGATCGCTACCCTTTTTCCGCTCCATAGCCGTTCAATTATTCCCTAAAGAATCTTCATCAACTCCTGAGTTGGGTAATCCGAAAACTCCCTCGACTCCTTTACAGAATTTGGGACAACTCAATCTCAAAAAGATAGTTTTAAACTTAGGTATTATCCCTGGGTTAGTCTACGGCTTGGTTTGGATTCCCCACTTGCTACTTTATCCAAAACCAGGATTCTGGGAAATGCAACAAAAGTTGCTCAATTATCATCAACATGTTGGCAATGGCCCACAGGAGCACCCGTATTGCTCTGCTTGGTACACTTGGCCTTTAATGATTCGTCCGATGGGATATTATTTCCAGAAAGTGGACGAAACTCCCTCTCCAAGTTCACCGTTATTTTTCCCCACTAAGCCGAGTGTACCCAAGATTATTTACTACGATGTACATGGAATGGGGAATCCCGTCTTGTGGTGGCTATCGGCGATCGCCATTCTTGTTGTGCTTTCGCTGTTAGTTTTCACCATCCGAACTTGGGTAACGGCATCTGATATAACAGTTAATCAGACAATTCCCGTGCTGCAACAGGCTGAGTTTTGGATTGTATTTTACTTGATTTTGAACTACATCGCTAATTTACTACCTTGGGTGAGAGTAACGCGCTGTACTTTTATTTATCACTACATGGGAGCTTCTATTTTTGCCTTCTTGGCATTAGCCTGGATTGTGGATCAATGTCTACGAGGTTATGACCTGTTTCTGCGGATGGTAGGAGTCACAATTGTTTTTTTAATTCTCATTTCTTTCGTTTTCTGGCTTCCTGTATTTCTCGGTTTTCCTTTATCTCCTGAGGCATTTTACAGCCGTATGTGGTTTCCTTCTTGGATATAAAGTATTTGGATTTTCTTGAGTTATTAGTACTGTGTCTTCAAAGTCGGTTTTTAATGAACCACAGAAACAGAGAGAACTCACAGAAAGAGAAATGAAGACAAGAGAATAGATTGGCTGAGTTATTTTTGTTCCTAAAGTAAAGTTTTCAGACAGACTTTACACTTGACGACGCACCCAACCATTAATTGTAAATCGGCTATCGGCAAATACTTTTGAAGGACAACTAACGGGTAAAACTTCGTGTAAATAGCGACTCAGAAAAAACACGATGCTGTTATTACGTGGTTCAACCCTTTTGTAAGAATCGGCCTTGACATAAAAATTGTTTTCAATTGTACTGTCATAGATGAGCAACTCTCCACCAGAGAATGCTTTTGGCTCCTGATGAAAGTAGTATACATAGGTGAACTCTCTAGTTGCGGTGTCTGGACTTCCGTTATCATTATGAACTTTATAATAATTTCCATCATTATGGGAGGTTAGTTGAGCCTCGATTTCAGCAATGGGAAATGAGGACAAATTTAATTTTCTGAATACATCGGGGAGAATAGCTTGAATTCGATTGACGACGAGTTGAGAAAATTCTGGAAATGAGTGAAGAATCATTGAGCGACGATAGTCCAGATCACCGGTAGAAGTACTTGTAGGAACAAAAGCTGATTCTCTTTGAAAAACATAATTGAGAAGTCTTTGATGTTCTTCGACTGTCAAGAAGTTGTCAATTTGCACATACTCAGACTCTAAAATAGTGGGAAGCTGAGGTTTAGCAGGCTCATTTTGTTGCCAATAAACCGGGGGTTCTGTAATTAAACCCACGAGATGTTCACTGGGAAAAGATAGAGTCGCACGACCTCCTTCTAGGAAAATTTGAAATAAATAAGAAAAAACCGCTTCTTGCTTCTGAGCGCGAGTGATAATTGTAGTCATGAGACTATGTAAGAGGGGGTCATTTGGCTTGAGATAAAGCGTGTACTGATGTCCTCCTGTGAGAAGCAGCGTAATTTTGACATCCTGTGAATTGGTTGCTTGTGAAGTAAAATCCATATCAGTTGCCTACTATGATGTTAAGAATTAAACTAACTAACGCGACTGATTTCAAGAGTCATTAACATTGAGCGTACAAAATTGAATGTCTGTTAGCTTTGTCATCCCCCCTAAACACAACTTCTAACAACAACTCTTTATGCCTGATAGCCAACCTCTACGCATTACCCTCCCCCCTTTGCAGATTACCTTAACAGAGAACCAACAGATCGATCTGCAATGGCTGGCGCAAAACCAGTTACAGTCAGCAGAAGCAACCCAGCAGGGACTCTCCAACTCTTGGAAACAATGGATTGCCGAAAATAAGTTGCATGACAACTCAGATGATTCAATTATTCAGGCTATGCTGAAAAATGGCATTGATTTTCAGGTTGCGATACAAGAAGTCAATCGCATTGCGGCTGATCCCTCCTTCCTCGCTGGTAGA
>DATNQL010000510.1:0-4023 GCA_036704025.1 Stenomitos sp. | reverse complement strand
CAGCTATTGGATCATGCTTTTGTGGTGGAACGAGCTACCCTACCAGAGCAAGTGATTTATGCTGATTTACGCGATCGCCCCACCCTAAAATTGCCCTACTTTTCCTTACTGATCGTTAAAGTCTATCCATCGCGTTGCTGAAGGTGTAGTCTTTGTTTTGTAGCAATACAACTCAAAAAACTGCGACTTGCTCGCGTTCTGCCAGAAGCCGTACTCGACTATCATTAAAAGTCAAACTCGCGATTCTTGGCGGATACTGCTGTAAACGGATTGAACTAACAAACTGTCTGCAATGACCCAGCGGAGTGAACTGTAACTGCTATGTCTTACGCATCTTCTCCTAAAAGCTTCCCAAACTTCCTGAAAAGCCTACCCCATAAGTTGAGTCAGCCAACAGCTATTGCTGTGATCGCTTCTGTCGGTATTCATGCCGCTTTAGGATTCTCTTTACCGTACTTTCCAACTTCTTCTCAGGAAAAGCCCAAGCCGATCCGGAATGTCCAATTGCTGGAATTAAAACCAGAAGAGTTGAGCCGTGTGCCTCCGCCCCCTCTGCCTCTAGATCCCCTATCACCCTCGCTCAATCAGAAACTAACACCGTTGTCTCCCTCTGGGTCTTCCACTTTACCATCGCTGCCATCTCAATCTTCTAGCACGCCGTCTCTTGGGGATTTACCATCGTTCAATCCTCTGCCCTCCCTAGGCGGATCGGCTTGGAAAACAGCAAGGCGATCGACTAATCTAGGGATTCGGAACAGCCCTGTACGGACTGATATCAAAAGAAACCCAGGAGAACCTCCCCTGCCATCGGAGGTGTTCACTGGTCAATCCGGAAAATCTTCTGCCAATCCTCAGTTTAAGATTGCTACGGGTTCTAAAATAACGGGTAGCCCGAATCTCCGTCCGGATGTGGGTGGATTGACCAGAGGGCTGCTCCCCGCCAACGACGAGCCTCTACTGCGCGATCGGTTCAATTCCAACCTAACCGCTCAAACCTTACCGCCACCGCCACCAGCAGGAACGATCACTCTCAATCCTAGTGCCACGGGGACGCCGTTTCAAAATCAAGTTGGGGCGGCTACGTCTATGCAAGTTCCTGGGCAGACAACCCAGGCGACCGCTCCGGCTTCAGAGCAGAGTCGTTCGACTGACAACAGCACCGATCCAAATCGATACGCTTTACTCCAGAATGCCAACAACTGGTCTGCTCGCAACCAGGTTACGAACCCCCCACAAAGACTGAAAATCTCTCGGAGTTATCCCCAAACCCCTCAAGCCGTTGGACAACCTAATGGTGGAGCTGTGCTGGTAGCCGTAAAAGTGGATGAAAATGGCAAAATCATCTCCGATAGTGTGCAGATCTTTGGCACGTCTTTCCCGAATGACGCTTTTGATCAAGAAGCCATCTCCAGTGTTCGCGGATATCCATTTCCCCGCACCGGTAAGCCGGAGGCTTACTATGTTCAGGTTCAGTTTAAAAACGACAGCCCAGTTCCTGGGACTGTAACCGGCTCACCCAACTCGACGGATGGGGCAAATTCAACGGAGCGCCAAAACTTACCGCAGCCTTCAACCCCAACGGAGCGTCAAAACACACCGCAGCGACTCACCCCAACCGAGCCATTAACGGCTCCTGAACAGAAAAATTCGCCGGAATGGTCTACTCCCATTGAGCGGAAAATTCCCTCGGTTCGTCCCAATTCTTCAGAATCGCCGAATCCGACCGAAGGGAAAAACTCCACTGAGCGACCCAATGCTTCGGAACAACCCAACCCAACGGAGGTGAAAAACCCAACCGAGACGTTAACGCCTCCGAAGCGGGAAAACTCCTCGGAGCGGTCAATTCCACTGGAGCAGTTAACGCCTCCCAAGCGGGAAAACTCAACAGAACGCTCCACTCCAGCGCAGCCATTAACGCCTCCCAAGCGGGAAAACTCAACGGAACGCTCCACTCCCACAGAACGCATCACTCCTCCCAAACGGGAGAACTCGACAGAACGCATCACCCCTCCAAAGCGGGAAAACTCCTCGGAGCCGCGCAGTTCATCAGAATCACAAAATACCGAAAAGCCTCAAAAATTACCACAACCCCAAAGTTCCGAAAAGCCTCAACGACTACCGCAACTGCCCAATTCAGTCAAGCCTTAACACAGCTAGCTGAATCATCATGCCTTGACGTTTGGCTGGCTTCGTTTATGCCGAAATCGTCTTGTTTCATGCATCTACTGGCGACTTCGGCTAAACCTTGATTTGAGCTGGGCTTTTGGGTTGAATGTCTAACTCTTTATAGCCAGTACTTTCATCCATTGTTCTGAGAAAGACTAATTCTTCGCTGGTGCCGATGACAATTTCAGCGGTTGTATAGATCATGCAACCTTCTAACAAATGACCACCTAAGGTTTTACCATGTCTATCGGATAGGGAAATATGTATATGAAGTCCGTGGGTGGAAAGAGTGCCAACTAAGGAGACAATCTCAAATTGCTGCTTGAAAACTTGAGAGTAATTCTGGCTGGCAAAACGCAAGGTTGCCTGTTTGAGGCTGCCAACAGCAGTGAGGATAAAACCAGCTTGAATATTATTCTGCTGGACGAAATGTGTGAGGCTTTGTCTTAAATCTTCATCAGGTTTTAAGCGAATCGCGAAAATATTCATTTTTTAGATTTGGAACCGCAGATAAACAATAAGAAATTCTAAAACCCCCCTCGAGCTATTTGACTCCAGGGGGAAATCCCTCATTAATTTTTGTTATTTACCGCTGTAATAAAAAGCAATTTCCTTGTCTTTTAAGGGAGCAAATTGGGCATTGATTAGCATTTGATTCAGTTCCTCCTGAGGAATGTGTTTTGCCCCAATTCGCACAATTCTAGAACGCATCGTATTGGATACGCCACTACGCTGCCGTCCAGCTTCCAAACCCATGACTTTGTGATAGAGTTCTAGTTTTTCTGCGGGAATCGGGGAACCATCAAAATCAATTCCTTGGGCGATCGCTTCATCAATTGCATCTGCACCTAAGGTTGAGGGTGTTGGTATGTTTGTTTCGGTAGACATTTCCGCCTGGGATCATGATGTACAAGAGTATTTTAGGAGGAAAACGCTCAAGATTCTGATGAGGCGGCCTTAAGCTCCCCCAAAAGATAGATTTACAGCGTCAATCCTGTGGACTTATCTCGTAACCAATCCCCTAGGTATGTATACTTTAAATGTAGAAAACGTTAAACCCACAATGACACAGATTCTACTCGTCGATGATGAAGAGGCATTGCGGGCTAGTCTCAGCTACGCGTTAATTAAAGAAGGTTATCAAGTAACAACGGCAGCCGACGGGCAAAGTGCCCTTAAATTGTTTCACAAACAAGTACCGGATGTAATCATTTTAGATTTGATGCTACCGGGAATCGATGGTATGGAGCTGTGCTGGCGCATCCGTGCCTTCTCGAAAGTGCCAATTTTAATGCTAACCGCTAAAGACCAGCCCATTGATAAAGTTTGGGGATTAGAAGCGGGTGCGGATGACTATATCACTAAACCCTTTAATACGCGTGAACTTCTAGCACGGATCAAAGCCGTTTTACGGGGTCGTGCGGCGGGTCAAAACCCTTAAATCAACAAGCGGAGATAGGTAGAAAATTGGGGCAAGAAGTGCGTTTTTTAGCCACCTCCAACAATAATGTCAGACATTTTAAACCGCGTTTCTCCCTCTCCCATGATTAGGAAAAAACTCTCATGGATTGGTCACCTATTCGCATCCGGTGGAATTCAATCTACCGAAAATTGTTAGTTACTTATGTAGCGCTCACAACATTAGGGACATCTATTTTAGCCACCTATATCCTGTGGTCTTTCTATGGCTATTTTATGAAGTCGAGGCAGGCTGATTTAGATGCCTGGAGTACCGCACTCACTGAGAGCGTTGCTGATGCACTCGAGGAAAACGATCTGGATCGAGCTAAACTGACAGTTCAGCGCTATGGGGCACGAGAATCCGTTACACTGCGAATCTTTGGGTCTGATGGTCGC
>DATNQL010000509.1:0-2808 GCA_036704025.1 Stenomitos sp. | reverse complement strand
GGCTATTGGGAGTCAGGGTGTAACTCATCCGGGCAAGCAGTTGGTGGTAATGGTCTTGTCGTTCTTGTTGGGTGAAATCAGCGAAGGCGAACTGATAATCGAGAGCCACTTCCAGGGGGGGGATCGGGGTGTACCCCAGGGATGCACCGACATAGTTAATCACCTGAGAGCGATCGCTGGGGTTAGCCATACTCACGCGCAATTGATAGAAGGTATCTAGCGTAAGCTGTTTGGCTAACACATCGCGTCGTCCGAGTTCTAGATAAAGGGAGTGATCATTGAGGAAGCGATCGCCACTATCCTGACTAAATAACTGTCGATTACTCCAACCCACTTCGCCATAAGTACGACTATCAATCTTCTGCCGAATTCCCAAGTTGAAATTCAATTCATCATAGTCATACACCGATAACTCGCCGTAGCGATTGATATTTCCTCCCACCGCAGCCAACAAAGTCGTTTGTGGCCCCAGCGCAGGAGTTGCTAAAAGCGTTAATCCGGCTCTGAACACACCATCATCAATGGGGTCAATTCCCGACAAAATATTATTACTTCTGAAATAGCCAACTCCCCCTAAAAGATAAACCGCCGGTTTAGAAGGAGGAGGGGGTGTGGGTAACTCCCGTAACCGTAGTTTTCCCAGTTCTGGGTCTTCACCACTCCCAGGCTGTTGCGACTCTGAACTATTTTCGCTGGGAGAGGGCTGGACTTCAACTTCATCAACATTGGGAGCCTTTTCAGTATCTGCCACTGAACTTGGCGTAGAATGGCACGGCAGCTTTTGTTCTGAGGTTAGTCTGAGATCTGGTGTGAGTGAACAAGCGGGAGTGACAGGAACTTGAGAGGATAGTTCAAGAAGAGTGAGTCCAAGACTCAAGGCTGGTTCCCCATTCTGAGCTTGAGTAGAGGACTGCTTCCTGGCGTCCTCTTCCCCCTGCGTCCCCGCTTCTGTCTCAACGACGAGATTGGAACGCAACTCAGTATCAAAAGATGTCTCGATTTCCTCTCTACCCATCTCCCCTGCTGGCGACTGTTTGGCTTCTTCTAGGAGGGGTTGTGCCCATTCCTTGAGGGTGTCTCCTGTCACTTCGGGCGGCAATATTTTGGGATGATCTGGGATAGCATCAGCCTCTTGATAGGGGGCTGTGAACCCTATCGGTTCTTTGGAGTTCGTGTTCGATACTGGTGGAGCCGCAATTTCTACAGGGACAGTAGACCAAGCGGGCTTTGTGAAGGTAAGACCAACGCAAAAAACCAGACTTCCCAAAATTTCTAAACGGGATTTTTGGTTCTTGGGTGGAAAAAAGCCATCATGCTGAGGTTGCCGTTGAACAACCCGATGTTGACGATAAACTTGACGACTCATAATCGAATCAATTCTGTGTTTTGAGTAGGTATTTTGGTAGATAACTAAGACTTCCCAGTAAAGCGAGGTTTGGTCAGGGAACTAAATTTATAAATCTAGGGTCATTTAAAACATAGACGACTCAACTTCTATTTTGTTTACCAAAAAGCTGTCAAAGGAAAACCAAAGACAGAGCCAATATGAAGAGAAAGATGATAAACGATAAAAATTGAATGAAATTCCCCCTAGATTTCACTCAATATCCCTTTGAAGCTTTATTCTTCATAGTGAAGGCTGTTTGATTATCTCCAATCTAGTTTCGATAAAAATAACTGAAGCCCATGGCTTCTGTGTCAATTGGTGGGTCTGCTGAGCCAAAAATTTGACGTTTCTTTTACACTTGGTACTCTCCAATGTTTCGCAAAATCGCTCTTTTACTCGCCGTCACCTTCTGGAGTTCTGGTTCGCTACTTCTGCCCCAGGAAGCGAGCGCCCAAACGGCTTTAACTAGGGCAGTGATTGAATCGCTGAAAAACCAAGTGCGCTTGATTCCGAAAAATCAATCAGCTCGGTCTGCTCGTCGCTCAGACGCCATCATCCCTGGAGATGCATTAGCCACAGCCAAGGCGTCAACAGCTCAGCTCCGCTTCAATGATGGCTCTCTGGCTCGCCTGGGAGAGCAAGCCGTATTCAAATTTGCTCCCGGTACCCGTACCCTGGCGCTGTCCAATGGTACTGCACTGGTGTTGATTCCTCCAGGACGAGGCACAACTCGTGTACGTACACCTAATGCGGCGGCTGGGATTCGGGGTTCAGCCCTCTTTGTCCGGTATATTCCTGAAACCGATACTACGCTTGTTGGAGCGCTCACGAATAGCGGCATTGAGGTGTTTAATCACGGGGCTTCTCAGCGCCAGGAATTGAAAGCTGGCAATATGGCTGTAATTGTTAAGGATCGAATTGAGAAGGTCTACGAATTTGATCTGAGAACGTTTTACCAAACGAGTGAGTTAGCCTCAGGGCTAAACCTGATGAAGTCAGAATCGACCCCTAGTGTGGATGAAGCGATCGCGCAAGTGCAGACTGAAACGTTTGATGCGCTTCAAGCTCAGTCACCCGTAACAGGTCAACAAGTGATTGAAAATCCTAGCTTTGTTCAGCTTGCAGTTAGTCCATCACAAGACTTTCCGCCTGTCGATCGCCTCATAACTGACGATACTTCAAATTCTAGGCCACGAAATCTTGACCTCCCTGGAAGCACGAGCCGAAATGGGATCGATGTCAGAAGCATCTTGGAGGCGGGAGAAATTCGAGACTCTCAAGTCTTTCCTGGAAATCCTAACTCGCCAGGTTCAGGAGGTAACTTCCCCGGTGGCGGCAGTACAGGAGGTAACTTCCCCGGTCGCGGTAGTACGGGTGGTAACTTCCCCGGTGGTGGCAGTACAGGAGGTAACTTCCCCGGT
>DATNQL010000508.1:0-1507 GCA_036704025.1 Stenomitos sp. | reverse complement strand
TGCCGCGTTGCCAAGAAGCGGGGGAATCTGCGAGTCGTGATTGAAGCTTAAGTCAGTGACTTTGTCGGGGCACGACATGTCCATTGGTGTGCCCTGAAGCGAAGTTACCCTGTGCGATTGCGCCCGTTCTGAATGCAAACCAGCTACAGCGGAGACAGACTCCCGATCACACGTTCCTGTCCCTGCAACTCACTGGCTAATTTCAGAATCTCACAGGCGGCGCGATCGCAAACTCCAACTTCCCCTAACAATTGCCGCATTTGTTCATAATCCGTATGGGTTTGTTGACGTCTTTCCGGATTAAAAAGCAGTTCTAACGCCTCATTAACAATATTTTCTGATGTAGCTTGTTCTTGTAATAACTCTGGCACAATAGAACGCATCACCACGAGGTTAGGCGGCGACATAAAAGGAATCGAAAATTTCAAAAGACGAGCGATCGAGTAAGTGAAAGGACTGACCCGATAAAATACGACCTGTGGCACATTTAACAGTGCCAATTCTAAGTTCACCGTCCCTGACTTCGTAATGGCTAAATCAGCCGCAGATAGCACTTCCTGCGTTTGACCAGAAACCAAAGTTGCCCTTAAACCATAATGCTGGATTGCTGCTTCAATGGCAGGTCGATAAGCTTCTAGAGACAAAGGAATCCAAAAAAGGGAAGAGTGAGCATTTAATTTTTGAGGTTCTGCTGTCTCCACTAATTTCGCCTGGAGTTGCCTTGCGGCCTCAAAAGCGACAGGCATCATATACTTAAGTTCTTGCCGCCGAGAAGCCGGAACAAGCGCGATCGCCATTTGATCGGGTTCAATTCCAAGGGCTGCCCTTGACTCCTGCCGCGTTGGCGTCAATCGCATCCGATCCACCAAGGGATGACCCACCCAAGTCACAGAAGCTCCCTTTTGTTCAAAATAACGGGCTTCTTCTGGGAAAACCGCCAACAGTTGGTCGGTCATCTTCACAATGGTCATCGTATCGCGGGGAAGAATCGACCGAGCCGACCAAACCCAATCTTGGGGGGCAATATAATAAACAATCGGCACCTGCGGTAGGTGACGCCGCATAAAACGACCTAAGCTGAGATTAGGCCCCATGTAGTCAATCAGTACCACCAAATCAGGTGGGTGCTCGCGGAGGTACTGTTTAGCACGCTGCTGAATTTGCAGAGTCGGCAGTACAAAAGGCAACGATTCTAGAATACCCACCGAACCAATGCCCGTGGTATTCCCCAACAGCTTGGCACCCGCTGCTGCCATTTTCTCGCCGCCTAGCGCCACAATCTCTAAATCTAACCCTATGGACTCTGCCTGACGTTTCAAGCCGTCAATCAGGAGTGCCCCTTGTAAATCACCAGAAACCTCTCCGGTGCTGATAAAGATGGTTTTGAGAGTCATTGATCATTAGGTAAAGAAGAGTTGAAAAGCCAGCTAGGCGTTAGCGCCGTGTTCGCACTTCTAGGTGAACGTCGGCTCGATTCAAGGCTTTGACATCATGTCCGGTTTAACAC
>DATNQL010000507.1:0-3278 GCA_036704025.1 Stenomitos sp. | reverse complement strand
CGTTCAATCAATTTAGCCGTTGCTTTCGCTAACAGATAATCATCATCGACTAGTAAAATTTTCATCGTCCGGACATCAAAAAGAGAAGGAACACAAAAGATGGGGTTGCTTGTCAGCGATGACTCATTCTTCATCAACCGTACTGGGGTAACGTAAAGGTAACACGTGCTCCCTCACCTTTACCCAGACTATAGAGCGAAATCTCACCCCCCATCAGTTCAACCAGTCGCTTGCAAACGGTTAAACCTAGCCCGGTTCCTCCATAGCGTCGCTTAACCGAACCATCGGCTTGGACAAACGGCTCAAACAGCATATCTTGTTTAGCCGGTTCAATCCCAATTCCCGTATCGATGACCGAAAATTTCACCCAAGAATCATCAGTGGCTTTGTCTAAAATCACCTGTAGGCGAATCTCGCCACTTGGAGTGAATTTAAAGGCATTGGAGAGGAGATTGGTCAAAACTTGCCTCAGTTTCATCAAGTCGGCATAGACTCTATCTACCCCACACTCAATCACCAAGGTAATCCCCTTTTGGCGACTTTCGAGTCTGAATAAATTTTGCTGTTCTTCTAAAAGAGAAGGTAGATCAATCATCTCTGGATTGACGGTCATTCGACCCGCCTCTATTTTGGCAATGTCTAAGACATCGTTGATAATCGCCACTAGATTTTCGGCTGAATTATAGGCAACACTAATATATTCTTTGAGTTCTTCTTCATTATCATAAAACCCTTCCTTCAGAAGTTTCAGATAATTCAAGGTCGCCGCTAGAGGAGTGCGTAATTCATGGCTAGTAGAAGACAAAAAATCGGATTTTAGACGGGAGGCTTCTTCAGCAACAGTACGAGCCTTATTGAGTTCATGGTTTCGCATTTCCACCAGTATGCGCTGCTGATATTCGCACTGGTAGAGTCGATGTTGCAGAACTGCCATTGTTAAATGGGTGCCGACGGAACTCGTGATTTCAATTTCTTCATCCGTCCACTCCCTGGCTTGACCCAGTTTTAGTTCTCGCCACACTTCAAACGAACTTCTGACTCGATCTTGTCGCTCATCTGGATCATAGCGTCCAGCCCAGAGAATATCCGTATCAATTTCGTCTCGGAAAAGGCTTAAAATTCCCACACACTGCTCTCCATACACCAGAGGCATGGCTAACAAACTACGAATGCGAGTGGGTCGAAACAGAGGTGCAACGTCCAATAATTGGGGTTCTTGATAAATATCATTGAGGGCGAAAAGTTGGGAAATAGCCTGACGGCGTAACCGAAGAGTTTCTGCTTCATTCAAGATTAAATCTCTCCAGTAATCTGCTACATTTGACGGTTGAGTCAACCGACTTTCACAGGCCATGAGCTGCTGCCAGAAGGGATAATGCTCCAACACGGTTGGTTGCCCGTCCGTTAATATAGGCTGTGATCCATAGGTGTAGAGTTCAATTTCTGATTGACCTGAAGTGGATCTGACAAAGAGTCTACCACCCGAACCTTTGACGGCTTGAACGACTTTTTCTAAGGCGATTTGCAGAATTTCTGAAACTTTCAACGGGGAGTGGAGTAACGTAGAAATCTGATTAATTAATGTTTCGCCCCGCACTCGCTCACGGGATTGAGAGAGAAGGTGAGATTGGGAGATGGCGATCGCTACTTGATCAGCTAAAGTCTGAACAATCTGTAGTTGCTCTCGTGAGAACGCTTTGGGCTGAGCGTGATGCGAAACCAATAAACCCCACAAGTTTTGTTGATCCACAATCGGGACGACGAGAGACGATTGCACTCCTATTTTGGTTAAATATTCTACATGGCAAGGATCGACCGGACGCTGGAGAATATCTTCAATGGCTTGATTGTGCACATCCTCAATTGTTAAGTCTCCTGTGGTTTCCGGGGAATCCAGTCGATTGAGGGTGAGACGTTGGGTAGGAATATCAATAATAGAACGCACTCTCGCTTTAACAAACATTTCGCGAGCATGGGGGGGAATATCTCCCGCCGGAAAATGTAGACCTAAAAGTGAAGGCAAGCGATTTTGAATGACAGACTCGGCAATCACTTGCCCCGCTCCATCGCCCTCAAATCGATAAACCTTAACTCGATCTGTATCAAGAAAGGCTCGCATTTCTGTGACAGTTGCTGACAAAATTTCCTGCAATTCTAAAGATTGTCGAATTCGATTCGTCATGCGATGTAGCAATTGTCCCTGGGTTACCGCTTCGGTTGTACGTCTTGCAGGAGTTTGATCGGTCATGGTTTAATATCGATTTATTGTTAATTTTTATTCATTTATTGAAATCAGTCACCCAGAATTTCCTGTGCGTTAACTAGGGCTAAACTTTCTTTCAGGGAGGCGTGGTATCGCAAAAGGCAGAAGGCACACCGGAGCTAAGCGTGAAGACAGAAGGTTTATTCAGGGTACGTCGTCGTTTCAGGCGTTATAGCTGTCCTAACCTTTATGACGACAGCTATATAAATTTATGATGGGTTCAACGACTGCCTTTATAATCCAGATTAACAGCAGAAACTCGTAAATTCTTGAGAGTTTAGACTCAATAGATTACGGAATTGAGCTAGCGACGTGAAATGGCAAACCCAGAACATTTAGCGCTACTTCAGCAAGGAACAACCGTTTGGAATGCATGGAGAGAGCAGTATCCTGAGATACAGCCTAATTTACGTCAAGCTCCGCTTCGGGGTTGGTCTCTCCAAGGTGTGAACTTTGTAGAAGCCGATTTGCGTGAGGCTAATTTGTATGAGGCAGACTTGTCAAAAGCCCGTTTAAATGGAGCAAACTGTAATTCAGCCGACTTGCGTAAGGTTAATTTAGCCGGGGCTGATTTATCTGAAGCGAATCTAAGTTCTGCTGATTTGCGTAAAGCCAATCTGACTCAAGCGAATCTTGTCTCAGCTAATTTAAAGGTGGCATTCCTACGTCAAGCGAATTTGCAAGGAGCCAATTTGAGTGCAGCCAATCTTCAAGAAACAGATTTGAGTGGAGTCAATCTTCAAGGAGCCACGCTTTGTCTAGCTAATATCAAAACAGCGAATTTGACTGGAGTGGATTTAACACAATTGGATGGTATGGCAGAGAGGATGCCTGAACCAACGACTGATTAGCAACTCCTGGAGCCAATTGATGGGCGATTGAATCGCAAAACGTTCTCTCTTTTATCTCTTATTTATCCAGAGCCTCGCTTGCGTTGTTGTACTGGAATTTCGATCAAAAACTCTGTTCCTCTAGCAGGCTCAGAAATACAGTTCAATGTGCCACCATGTTTTTC
>DATNQL010000506.1:0-4649 GCA_036704025.1 Stenomitos sp. | reverse complement strand
AAGTGGGGTGTGGGGTGTAAGGGTGTGGGGTGTGGGGTGTGGGGTGTAGGGTGTGGAAATATGCTTTATTACTATTACTAGTGCAGCACGGCAGAAATAACTATCCAGTGGAAAAAGCTTAAAAAGCTGACTGTACAAACTTTCTTACCTTCTGCCTTCTGCCTTTTTTCTTCTACCTTCTTGCACTAGGAAAGGACGACGAAGCCAGAACATTTAACCCTAAAAATAAAGCCGTCACCGTTCCACAAACGCAAATTTCTCCGGTTGAGATTTTGGCGGGAACTTCTTCAATCGGTACTAAAACAATTTCAACCTCTTCGGTCACATCGAGCTGTTGAATACTGGACGGATGGGCATTTTCTGCCAGAAATAAATGAATTTTATTGGTATCCTTAACCGGATTATCATATAACGTTGCCAAAAGCCTCATTTGTTCAGCCACATATCCAGTTTCCTCTTCGAGTTCCCGATGAGCCGCTGATAGACTTGTCTCTCGTTGTGAGTGAAAGCCACCCCCAGGCAGTTCTAATAAAATATCCTGGATACCATGACGGTATTGACGGACAAACACAATCTCTTGCTGCAAAGTCACAGCAAGGATGAGAACGATATCGGGTCTAACATTAACAAAAAAGTCATCAATGACTTCACCACTGGGTAACTCAACCTCATCCCGCCGGACTTGACACCATGGGTTGTCTAAAACAAGCTGTGAGTTGAGAATTTTCCAAGGCTGTAGAGAACTCATGTCCAATGGAGCATCGGCAAAGGATACTTCAATAGTGAACCCAGAAATCGAGCAGGAAAAATTAAGAACCTGACTCAATCTGATACTAATAACTTAAGCTAGCAAACATATTCAATTTTGGAAGTAAAACGCTCAGAAGCCTAAAAATTATGCGTCTTGCTCTGGACACCTTCACGGTACATAAGCGGTTCCCCTTGACAATCAGTCGCGGAACCACGTCCCAAACCACCAATGTCTGGGTGCGATTAGAGCAGCAAGGAATTGAAGGTTGGGGTGAAGCTTCTCCTTTTTCCATCCGTGGAGATGCCAAGGCAGGCATCTCTTCTGTTCGGCAAACAACAGAGGAACTCTGGGACGCGTTACAACGGGTTGCGCCTAGGCTGGAAACCTTTAGCCCATGGGAACGGCAGAAAATTGAACGGGTGTTAAGGGAGGCAGAGGTGCCGTCAGCCGTTTGTGCGTCAATTGATTTAGCCTTGCACGATTGGATGGGGAAGTGGACGGGAGTGCCTCTGTGGCGTCTGTGGGGTTTGAACCGCCGTCGGATTGTGCCAATTTCGGTCACCGTTGGGATTAATTCCCCAGAAGGGGCGAGACAGCGAGTGCGCGATTGGCTGCCGTTGACAGGGGGAGGGGTGTTGAAAATCAAACTCGGTTCTCCGGCAGGCATTGAGGCGGATCGGGAGATGCTGTTGGCGGTGCGGGATGAAGCGCCTCAAGCGCAGCTTTTGGTGGATGCTAATGGCGGTTGGAGTTTGGAGGCGGCGATACAGATGTGCGATTGGCTGGCAACTCAGGGGGTAAAGTATGTGGAACAGCCGCTAGCCGCAGGACAAGAGGAGCAATTGCCGATATTGTATGAGCGATCGCCTTTACCAATTTTTGTAGATGAAAGTTGTTTCACCAGCCACGATATCCCGAAGCTGGCAGATCGGGTGCATGGGATTAACATCAAATTAATGAAATCGGGAGGTTTAACCGAGGCGATGCGGATGGTGCATACGGCAAGGGCTTGTGAGTTACAGGTGATGTTTGGCTGCTATTCTGACAGTACCCTCGCGAATACAGCCGCCTCTCACCTCGCGCCGTTAGCAGATTATTTGGACTTAGACAGTCATCTAAACTTAGTAGATGACCCCTTTACGGGGGCAACCGTGCAAGATGGGCGTCTGATTCCTAACGATTTACCTGGACTGGGAGTGCAATATCGTGCGTCTAACCCCTAATCATCGTGTTGCCATTTTGCTCCATGAAGGAATTCGCGGTTCTCATGGGAAAACAGGACTGACGTTTTTACGCTACGGGGAAGTCCCGATTGTTGCCGTCATTGATCATCAGTGTGCTGGGGAGTGTTTATCTCAACTCACGGGTATCCCTTGTGAGGCTCCGATTGTAGATTCAGTCACCTCCGCTTTAGTGTATCAACCGGATGTTCTGCTGATTGGCATTGCCCCCTCTGGAGGGGCATTACCCGATGCCTGGTGGCAGGAGGTGAAGCAGGCGGTAGGGGCTGGGTTATCGGTGGTGAATGGGTTACATACCCCCATGGCTGTGGATGCTGAGTTACAGGAGTTACTGCGCCCCCATCAGTGGATTTGGGATATTCGTCGGGAGCCAGAGGGATTAGCTGTGGGGAGTGCCAAGGCGCGATCGCTTTCCTGCCAGCGCCTGTTGACGGTAGGGACGGATATGAGTGTGGGCAAGATGTCCGCCAGTTTGGAATTGCATCGAGCAGCACGGTTTAGAGGCATACGCTCCAAGTTTTTAGCCACCGGTCAAGCGGGGGTGATGATTGCCGGGGAGGGCATTCCTTTAGATGCCATACGGGTAGATTTTGCTGCCGGAGCTGTGGAGCAGCTAGTGATGCGCGCCGGGGATGATTACGATTTGTTGATTGTGGAAGGGCAGGGTTCGCTATTACATCCGGGTTCAACGGCAACCTTACCCTTGATGCGGGGAACTCAGCCCACGGGATTGGTATTAGTGCATCGAGCCGGACAGGCTCATATCCGTAATCACGAGCATGTGCCGATTCCCCCCTTGCCGGAGGTCATTGGGCTATATGAAACGGTAGCTAGGGCAGGGGGAGCCTTTGCGCCCGTGAGAGTTGTGGCGATCGCATTGAATACAGGACATTTGGATGCAGAAGCCGCCCAACGGGCGATCGCGCAGGTACAGGACGAAACCGGATTACCTTGTACAGATGCCGTTCGGTTGGGAGCTGATTCGCTGGTGGACGCCGTTATTGCTGAGTAACAAACCCCTATGAAACCGATAGAATTCATATTAGTGGATGACTCACGGTTTTCTTCATCAGTTCTTCATTATTCTCTATAACAAATAAGGGAATGAACAAACTTAAACTCCCAATGCTCACTAGGGCAAAAGACGCTTTTCACAAGCGAGGGATTAAGACATTAATCTGCAATAAACTATGAACCGCTGGGTTGACATCGTCATATTTATGCTAGTGATTGCTTTTCCCTTAGTCATGACTTGGCTGCTGGTCACAGATCGTCTAGAACTTTGGTTTTACTTGTCCCTGCATGGCACAATTTTGTGTGCCCTAGAAATTGTCAAAAAATTAGAGCATTGACCCTAACCATCGGCAGCTAAACCCAGCCAACAACCCCTCTGATTTGAGACACAGCCAGTTCCCGGTCAATGTGAGCTTTCGCTTTAGCCAAAGCCGAGTCAGGGTGTTTGTACCAACGTTGCGACCTGACACAGAAGCCATTAGGGGTGCTGACTTCCCAGGTATAGCGAGTTCGGTCAATCACAACCCAAAGCTCATAAGTGCGGTAGAGTTCCTCAGGGAACTTGAGCAGACCGATTTCAGCCAGGACGCTGAGGCGCATCCGTGAGCGCTCTAATCGCTTCATCAGTTCCAGAAAACAATAGGCGGCTCGTTTGGCGTCGTCGTGGCTGGGGTAATAATAGCGGTCACGAGGTTCAAATTTAAAGTCTCTTCCAGAGAGTGAGAATCGATACTTGCCAGAAGCGTCTTCCACAAAGTTGACACGCCACTGTGTCTTGGGATATTGAACGCTGAAGCCAATCGGTTGAATTTTGACGGCGGCTGTCATTCCAAAGCTGCTCATTAGACTGGGCGAACAACATCTTAACCGCCTTTTGCCGAAAGCATTCCTGAAAACATCAAATCAATGGTGTAAAAGGCTACAGGTCGTCAGGTTCATCATTACGAACCAGAACACTGATTGATCAAACCAGTTTGGGGATTGTCCACTCCAATCGACTCGATACAGGATGGGGATGAATCCCCCGAAAAATGACTCAAATCTAGGCACAGTGAGCGATTGAGAGCAGCCGAGCCTGCCAATCAACCTTTGAAGCGATTAGCCTTACACCAACCATATTGGGGAGGCTGCACAAGCAGAGTACAAACCTTATCAGAAGCGCTTTACAGTCAAATTGTGGACGAAAAGAAAAGGGGTGAACCCAACACCAATCTTCTTAATCGTCACCGCTGTAACTCAAATCTAATAGGGCTTTTACCATGAACACCACAACGAGCAACTCCTTACCTCAATCTTCCGTCACCACTGACAACGCTCCGGACAATATCACCAACCAAGACACTATGGAGTTGATTGAGCTGTTGAAGGAAGAACTGACACGTCACCTGGGTTCCCTACCCAGCAATGCTGTCATGGTAATCAAGCGCATCGTGACCGAAGTCGAGCGGATTTGTGATAAAAGTGACCGCATCCAGAAGGGTGGCGACATTCGCTCCTGGCAGTTAACCCTGGCACGTCATCGCCTCTCTAAGTGTGTTGAGTACTATAATCTGGGTTCAAAGCAAGGTCGTGTGGAACTGCACAGCAACCTGAGCGTGATGATCTATCGCCAAGTGGCACCCGCTCAAGCTCAGTTAAGCTTT
>DATNQL010000505.1:0-1880 GCA_036704025.1 Stenomitos sp. | reverse complement strand
AAGGCTTCAATATAGGGCGGGGGTAACAAATCCGGTCGCGTACTGAGCAGTTGTCCGAGCTTCACGTACACAGGCCCAAGCTCCACCAAAATATTGCATAGCACTTTAGGCGGTGGCAGAGAAGGTTCTTCTGCTTTCCCTCCCAGGAGAAGGACTCGCATATAACCCCAACCGTGCCGGAGCACGACGTTAACAATTTTTCTTTGACGAGAGCTGGTTTGGGAAAGACCTGAAAACACACGCGCCTCTTAGGAGAATGGAGATTTCATCAGAATGAACGAGTGAAAGACATTCTGTTCGCTCCGGCGAACAGCCAGACAACTCACAATCTTAACTTTACGCTGATCAGGGTAAGCGAGGTGACAACGAAGAGGAGTGGGAAAAATGATCTGCTCAAGGTGGGAGATTTTCAACCCATCAAAAGTATTCCATAAGGATGAGTCATTACGTGGCTTACAACGCGTTTCAAATGGCGTGTTCGAGATACACAAAAAACGGCGATCGCTTACCCTGAAAGGATTATCCAAGACCCTTGAGCGCTTTTTGATGTTCTAAATCGAGATAGATTCCACAAAAATTAGCTCTGACTTCTGTTAGAGGAGGAATTATTTTTTGGCTGTTAATCTTGGATTTAGGTTTACAAATGTTAATTGGCAGGAAAATCGGTATTTTTATAATCCGATTTCATCACTAACCGATAACTCATGTATCCCGTGAATTGTAGGTAAAAGCTCAGTTCAGTTCTTCTAGAATTAGCTGAGTTTAGAGTGAGCCAATGATATCCCTAAACGGTGAAAAACATCTTTAATGGACTCATGGAGTATTAGCATGAAAAATTTGATTTCTAGTGCGTTCGTTCACATCAATTCTTGGATTCAAGGACTTCAAACCCAGCGTTTTTTGGCGGTGGTGATCGTTGGTTTTTTAGTGTTGACAACAAATCTTGCGGCTTTGGGCAATAACAAAGCCTTTGCTGAGCAAGGCGAGTCCGTAAGACCCACAACCACCAATGAATGGTACGAAGAAGCTCGCGAGACGGAAAATGCTCCGGGTGAGCGACTTCAGAATATTGCAGAAGAATCTGCACAAGCTGTCAAACAATTCGGGTCGGTGTATCCAGAAACAGCGAAGAAAAGTGCTCGTGCTTTAGACGAGGATAAAGCACAAAACCAAGAGAACTCTAACCCATTTCGACGCTAAGTATCTTTTCATTCATCAGGTATTAGCGGCTTTACCCAGGGATTTTGAGTTGCAATTGTGCATCAGTTAAAGGCGTGATTAACTAAATTTTAGGCGAGTGGAGAGTCTGAACAATCATGGTGAGACTCTCTCTCGCCAAAGTTCATTCACTTAGATAGAATGTCACTGACTTAAGGGAAAAGTAGTCGTTCTTTGAGAAAAACCCAGATTGGGGGGTCTCCCCCCAAACCCCCTCCTCACTAAAGCTCCGGTGGGGGACGGAGTGCCTCCCCCAGACCTCCTCACTAAAGCTCCGGTGCACAAGGGTTGGTTGGTGAGGTAGGAGAGTTCTTAAGTCAGTGACATTCGACTTAAGATGAATGGCACTGACTTAAGCTCAATCAGGCGGCTAGCTTACGTTTGAGAACACTACGGGGTTGCTGCATCCAGCCATAGGGCTTGGGGCGTTGTTTCTTGAGTCTGAGTTCATAGCGATAGGGACGTTCTAGTAGCAGCTTGTCAGTCACCACACTCAACAGAGTGTTGTAGAGCTGTAAGCGCTTTTTAGCTGCGGCTTTGTACAACTCACCGCAGAAGTGAGCCAAATGCTGACGAGTACCTTGCAAAGAAATACGCATAGGACAAACTCCGGTTTTCTTGCCTGCCTGCCACATCAAGGTTCGTAGCAAGTTATAAGCCAG
>DATNQL010000504.1:0-9712 GCA_036704025.1 Stenomitos sp. | reverse complement strand
TCTGGTCAGGTAGTAGGTTATTCGGATATTGGTGGCGGCAGCTTTAACCCTCGCGCATTTCTCTACAGCCGAGGCACAATGCAAAACCTCGGTACGCTGGGTGAGGGAAGCGTTGCCACAGGGATCAACAATTCGGGTCAGGTAGTAGGTTATTCAGATATCGGTGGTAATAACTATCGTGCTTTTCTCTACAGCGGTGGCATGATGCAGAACCTCGGCACTTTGGGAGACACGAGTTATGGATTAGGTATCAACAATTCGGGTCAAGTGGTTGGCTTTTCATATGTTAATAATAACCCTCGCGCCTTTATCTTCAAGAGCGGCACAATGACTGACCTCAACACTCTAATTTCCAACGACTCAGGTTGGACGTTAAACGATGCACAAGCCATTAATGATGGTGGGCAAATTGTGGGTCAAGGTACGATTGCAGGTCAAGCTCGTGCTTTCCTGCTAACCCCCAACTCTGCTTCTGCCTCACCTGCACTCTCAACAGGAGCAGGTAGCATTACTGTGGACAATATCTATCAATCCGTGGGTGCTCCTTTAACCGTGATTCTGTCAGCTAGGAGCGATATTCAGACCCGTTCGATTACTTCTAATGGTGGCAATATTACCTTAATTAGTGGTGGAGCGATCGATACCACATCTGGCAGAATCAGTTCTAGTGCAGCGTTGGGAGCTGGAAATATTTCACTCCAAGCAACGGGTGACCTGAGAGCGGGTGAAATCTCCGCTAATGGCTCAACCGGAGGTAGAGTTTCCCTGTCGAGCGGTACCTCTCTTTCTGTCGATAATCATGACATTAACAACGTCACCAATGGTTCAGGAGTGGGAGGTAATATCATCCTCAATGCTCCGTCAATTGCTCTAACCAATGCCAAAATCTTAAGCGTTACTGATGGCTTTGGTGGTGGGCAGGGAGGAAATGTAGAAGTAACTTCCGATTCGCTTTCACTGCTTAATGGGGGTAGCTTAGGCACCAACACTTCTGGAACGGGCAATGCAGGAAACATAACTATTGATACCCGCCAGTTAGTTGTTCAAAACAATCAGCCTGGGTCAACTGTTACGACTGGAATTTCAACGGCGGCTTTCCCTGGTAGTACTGGTAATGGAGGTAATTTAACCATCAAAGCGGCTGAGTCAGTGGAACTGATTGGTAACCAACCCGGCTCATTTACCATCGACCCCGGCTTAAGTACAGCGCTGAGCCTAGCTCAACTGCCCACGGGTTTGTTGACATCAACCAGTGGCAGTGGACAAGCTGGAGATTTAACAATTGAGACTGGGCGATTAACGATTCGAGATGGAGCCGGAGCCTCTACATCTGCACTTCAAGACAGCAGTGGTAATAGTGGCATCTTAACAGTGAATGCAACCCAGTCAGTAGACTTGCAAGGTAAGGGGGGTTTGGCAACTGCCACGCTTGGTTCGGGGGCTGCGGGTGACTTGATGGTGACTACGGGCGAACTCACTGTTGAGAAGGGGGCTGTAATTTCCGCTGATACTCTCGGTGCAGGAAATGGGGGCAATTTAACGATTACAACCCCTCAACTGAGTGTTCGAGATGGCTCGCGGATTGGAGCGGCAACGACGGGTCAAGGTGTGGGAGGCACCATCACAGTCAACTCCAGTGAGGTTGAGCTAGTTGGCACATCGCCTGATGGAAGGGTAGCCAGCGGTCTATTTGTTAACTCTCAAGGTTCACAGAAGGCAGGTAATTTGTTCGTGAATGCAGAGCGAGTCAAACTTGAGAATGGTGCACAAATTTCTGCCTCTACTGCTTCCGGTAATGGTGGGGATATTAAACTCAACGTACAGGACTTATTGTTGTTACGTCGCGGCAGTACCATATCCACAACAGCCGGTACTGCACAAGCGGGAGGAGATGGTGGCAACATGACGATAAATGCCAACTTGATTGTTGCTGTCCCCAACGAAAATAGTGACATCACCGCTAATGCCTTCAAGGGACGGGGCGGTAATATTACCATCACGACGCAGGGAATCTTCGGTCTTCAGTTCCGCGAACAACTAACTCCACTCAGTGATATCACGGCTAGTTCTGAGTTCGGTATCGATGGTGTGGTAGACATCAACACACCCGGTGTTGATCCTAGTCGGGGTTTGGCGGAATTACCTACAAATGTAGTTGATGCTTCCGGGCAAATTGCCCAAAGCTGTCCGGACACTGGGGGAGCGACAGCTCAGAAGCAAAGTAAATTCATCGTAACAGGGAGCGGTGGTTTACCAACTAGTCCCAGTGAGCCATTCAAGGGTGATGCAGTTTGGCATGATTTGCGCCCACTGAGGCAGCAAGCGACGAATCGCTCAGCTGAGGTAGTCCAACCTGAAGAGTCAGGAACGAAGAAGCTGGTTGAAGCCCAAGGTTGGGTGATTGGGGCGCATGGTGAGGTAATCCTTACCGCTTCTGCACCGACTGTTACACCCCACAACTTGGAAGTTGCACCTATTGCTTGTCCAGGTTATTAGATTTTCTCAAAACTTGATGCCAAGTTAAGATTGGCTAGGATTAGACCGATCAAGGCGGCTTCCTTGGTGAAAAATTTGCGATCGCTTTTGTTTGATAGTATGAAAACCCCTGTCACTGAAGTCAGGGGCTTTCATGTGATATCAATTTTCCAAGGTATTGCTATCTCAAGCTTAGCTGAATTCCATCGCTTGAAGTAGTAAGTTTTCCTCCTTCCGACTTTAACGCTGATGTAGATTATCGAAGCTGTAGGTTAGCCCATTCACATCAACGTATTTAGCAGTGAAAACAAGACCGTTTGCGGGAACAGCAATGGTGTACTCCTGACCAACGTTTAATACACCATCAAACTGTGTAGTGGTCACCGTTGCACGAGTTCCGTTAGTGTTTAGAGTATGTGCATGAGGAAGCACAGGTGCTCCGTTTTTTGTAACATTCACTCCAACGTAAACAACGAGGCTGGTTGTTTCAAACAGCTCAGCTTGCCCCCAATGGAAGAGAGTAATGTTAAAGCTCTTACAACCCTTGAAGGTCACGCAAGCCTTGCCTTCCAAAGTGATTCGCTGCTCGGGTACGTGCAGACACACATTCAAGTCCCATTTAGCAACGCCATAGTCTCCCTTCAACGTCAGACACGGATGCTCTGGGCTAATTTCACCCGATACAACCGTAATACCACCGACTTTAAGTGAGATGGCAGCACTAGGCGTGCTGAGATTAAGGTCATAGCATACTTGAATAGGCCCAAAGATTGAAACACAACCTGAAATGTCTCTCAGTATTCCGGACTGCACTGCCTCAGATCCATTGACAGTCTGCGGTGCCACGCTCGGATGGTAGGAGATTTCGGGGAGAGTATCTTCTGCATGAAATGTAATCGGCATAATAGTTCCTTAGTTGATGTTTGGTTAGAGAAAGGATGTATGAGAGTCGCTCTTTTGTTTTGAACAACCGCTTCGTCGTCCTAAGCAACTTCACGTACACCTTTGGGAACTTATGCAGGGATAGTCAAATTTAGGGCAAAAAACAATATTTTGCAGAATTGGTATAACTGTGTCTGGTGCACTCCAGGTCTTTTAAGTTGAGGAGGAGAGCATGGCAAGAAAACAGTCTATCTTTTTTCGCAGAGGTCTATCTGTTCTGAAGTATGGGTTCTTAGCCGCAAGTCTGGCGTTATGCATCGGGTTGAGCCAGAGCAGAGCAGAATTAAATCCTGCCTTGACAAATTCGCACTTTTTAAGTAAAGAGGGATTAACTCTTGTCACCCATCCTCGCGCAGTCAATCCTACTGTTCAAGCTACAACCGATACCTCACAGTTAGTAGAGCAAGGCAGAGAACTCTATCAGGCAGAACGATTCTCTGAGGCGGCAACAATTTGGCGACAGGCAGCCGAAGCTTATCAAGCCCAAAACGATGAATTGAACCAGGCAATGGTACTGAGCTACCTCTCGTTAGCTTACCAGCAACTTGGACAATTACCTGCGGCGAGTCAAGCCATTATATCCAGCCTGAAACTCCTACACACAGAACAAGGCAAAAATAATACTTCCAACCGATCGCAAATTCTTGCCCAAGCGTTGAACACTCAAGGAAGTCTGCAATTAGCTTTAGGTCAAGCCGAACAAGCCGTGACGACGTGGCAACGCGCCGCTACCACTTATGCACAAGTTGGTGATGAAGAGGGCAGAATGGGTAGCTTGATTAACCTGGCTCAAGCCCAGCAAGTTTTAGGGCTTTACCTGCCAGCCCGGAAGACCTTAGCCAGTGTGGAACAAGCACTTCAGAACCAGCAAGACCTTCAAATTAAGACTAAAGGATTGCGTAGCCTTGGCAATATTCTTCAAGCTATTGGTGAAATAGACCAGTCTCGGCGAGTCTTAGAGCAAAGTTTAGCGATCGCACAGCAACTAAAATCGCCTCAAGACCTCAGTGCTACCCTCCTCAGCTTAGGCAACACCGCACGAATCCAAAAGGATACGAAAGCTGCACTCACCTACTATCAACAAGCGGCTACCCAATCAGCTTCCTCGACTGTGCAGATTCAGAGCCAACTCAATCAACTGAGCCTTTTGCTAGACGCTGAACGCTGGTCGGATGCACAAACCCTATCCTCTGTTATCCAGCGCCAAATTACCAATTTACCCCTCAGTCAAACCGCCGTCTATACGCAGATTAACTTGGCTCAGAGCCTTTTGAAGATGGGAAAGCGGGGAGATAGAGAAAAATTTGCCCCTTTAGAAATTGCCCAACTCCTCGCTACTGCCATCCAACAGGCTAAGAACCTCGGCGACTCGCGGGCAGAATCCTATGCTCTGGGTAATCTGGGTAAGTTGTACGAGCAGACTCAGCAATGGTCGAATGCCCAGAAACTTACCGAGCAAGCTTTGCTCCTCGCCCAAGCGATGAATGCTTCAGATATTGCGTATCAGTGGCAATGGCAACTCGGACGCATTCTCAAAGCTCAAGGTGAGATTGAACCCGCTACTGCTGCTTATAAAGTTGCCTTCAACACTCTCCAATCCCTTCGTCGGAATCTGGTTGCGATTAATCGAGATGTGCAGTTTTCTTTTCGAGAGAGTGTCGAACCGGTTTATCGTCAGCTTGTGGATTTACTGTTGCAACCTTCTAACAACGGAGGAGAGCCTAGTCAAGTCAATCTCAAGCAAGCTCGTGAAGTGATTGAATCTCTACAGCTAGCAGAACTCGACAACTTCTTCCGAACCGCCTGTTTAGAGGGACAGGCAGTCGCGATTGATCAAATTGCTCAGACGGAGGCGGCAGTCATTTATCCTATTATTTTGGAAGACCGACTAGAGGTTATTCTTAGTTTGCCGCAGCAACCTCTGCGTCACTATGCCATTCCCGTCTCTGGGCAGCAAGTGGAGGCTGTTTTAGCCCAACTGCGCGTCAATTTGGAAAAACCTTTCACGGCACCTGAGGGGAAATCTCTAGCTCAACAAGTTTATGATTGGTTGCTGCGACCGATTGAAGCTGATTTAACTCAGAGTCAGGTAAAAACATTAGTATTTGTGCTCGATGGTTCCTTGCGAAACGTGCCGATGGCTGCCCTTTATGATGGCAAGCAGTATTTGGTGGAGAAATATGCGATCGCATTAACGCCAGGACTACGACTGCTCAATCCCACACCGTTGAAACAGGAAAATCTCAAAGCCTTGTTAGCGGGATTAACAGAAGAACGACATGGATTTATTGCTCTGCTCAATGTTGATCGCGAATTGAATGAAATTAAATCAGAAGTTCCCAGTGAAGTCCTCCTGAATCAGTCGTTTACGAGTTCAGCGTTGCAAAAGGAACTCAATTCAGTGCCTTTTGATATCATTCACCTAGCGACTCATGGTCAGTTCAGTTCCGACCCCGATAAAACATTTGTTCTCGCTTGGGACAAACCCATTAAAGTCAACGAATTGAACGACTTACTCCGCAGGCAGGGTGAAACTGGACTAGGGGCGATCGAATTACTCGTTCTGAGTGCCTGCGAAACAGCCGAGGGAGATAAGCGGGCAGCTTTAGGACTGGCTGGGGTGGCAGTGCAGGCAGGAGCACGAAGTACCTTAGCTTCATTATGGACTGTGGATGATGAGTCGGGTGCTCGCCTGATTGGTCAGTTCTACCGCGAGTTAGCGACTAGAACTGTAACGAAGGCTGAAGCACTCCGGCAGGCTCAACTTTCTCTGTTGCGAGACCCAGATTACAGATATCCTGCCCTTTGGGCACCCTACGTTATCGTTGGAAATTGGCTCTAAAGTGGGAGCATTGTTCACAATTTAATGCCACGCCAAAGGTAGAAGCCATAAAAAATTATGTATTAAGCTTAAACCCCAGGGGTATAATACCAATCTCATAAAATAGTGCAACACATAGAAGATCCCCCCAAATCCCCTTAACAAGGGGGACTTTAACTCCTCCATTTGTTCCCCCCTTTTTAACCGGAGCGACCGCCGGAGCTTTAGTGAGGACTTTAGTGAGGATGAGGAGGGCTAGGGGGGATCTGATCTGTAGCACCATTCAATGAAACTGGTAAGCTACTCCACATCTAGTTTTCTCAATTATTAGTGGTACAACTCTTGTGGAACGGGCATCTTGCGCGTTTAAATATGCAAGTTAAATGTGGAACAGCTTATAAGTTAGTGACAAGGTAATTCAAGGCGTCATATCATTTCCGCTGATAGGATTTCCAAGTTTTCTCCCACACTGAGAATACTACCCTCCGGACACTCATGCCAGTTACCGGGGAATATTGGTTCGGAAGCAATCATGACTGAATCCGGGAAAGTTGGGTCATCTCTGAGCCAATAAAGCGAAGGAGTCGTGGTGCCGTAAGCATAGCGACTGGCAACGAGTTGATGCCCATCACTAATAATTAAGTTGGCAGAAAAACTGACTTGATAGGCTTTCGCTAACTCGGTTAGGGTGATTAAAGTGGTGTGTAAGGCTTCGATGATTGTGCTATTTGGGGATACCTCCAATTCATTGATGAAAAGTGCGAAGATATGTTCGGAATCTGTCGTGCCATTGATCGATTGGTAGATGCGATCGCCAAGTTTTTCACGTATCGGTCGATACAACGACTGGCGAAAATTGCTGATAAAACCATTGTGGATTAATAGCAGACGACCCTCGCGAAACGGCTGACAGTTGCTCATATCCAGCACTTGACCGGCTGTCGCACTGCGGACATAAGCCAACACACACCCGGATTCAACATAGCGGCTCAATTCAGGTAGGTTCGTTTCATTCCAAATTGGTACGGTGTTTTTGTAGGTAAAGGGGTCAACATTGCGTTGCGGATGATACCAGCCGATTCCTAAGCCATCAGCATTGACTACGCCAGAAGTCATCTCACGAGGTTGGTAACTCTGGACAATCAATGAATGTTCAGGTTTGTACAATAAGTGGTCAAGTTGGATGGCAGGGCCAAGGTAGCCTACTAATCGGCACATTCTGAAGTATTTCCTGTTACATCACTAGCTGTCTCTCTCCTGATTGTGACTGATTTGAGTTTTTGGTGTTGATTAGGGGTGAGGCTGTCAGGTAAGTTCAGGGTGATTTGCATGATTCAGGTTTCTTGCCCAGGGATTTTGCTCTCTTCTGAATCATCTTTTGTGCTGCTGAAGTCGGCTTCAGCACGGGTGATAATTTCTCGGACTTCGGCAGCAGTGATATCGGGTTTGTCTGATTTGGAATATATTGTGATGAGGATGATTTGGGTTGCTGTTTTGAGGTAGTAGATGACGCGATAGCCACCGCTTTTGCCTCTTTGAGCGTCACTGTTTTTAACTCTCACGTTAAAGAGGGTGTAGTCCATTCCGGGAATCTGATCTCCGGTCAACTCACCTGCTTCTAGTTGGTCGATAACGGGTTGGATATCCAGACGGATACGGCGATAGCGTTTTGCAAGTTGGCGTATTTCAGTGGCAAAGCGATCGCTAACCGTAACTTGAATGGGCGAGTTAATCGACATCCATGCCTTCCCACAGTTGAGAAACAGGTTGGGTTCTTCCAGCTAGCACATCTTGCCAACCTTGATAAAGTCCTTCACGAATTTCTGCGATCGGGGTATCTTCGAGGTCATCTTCAGGTTCAGCGATTAGAACAATCACGCGAACTCGACTGTTGAGAGCAAGTGTGAGAGGTTCATCAAGGGTGAGTTGTCCATTTTCTGTGAGGGTAGCCGTGGTTTCGATCGCTTTCATGGGTAAGGTTCCTTTGGTCAGAGGGTTAAGGCTGTCGGGAAGGTTGAGGGTGATTTGCATGATTTAAGCTCTGATTAGTTTCTTCGCTAGGTTTCACGACGATTTAGGACGCTAATAGTGCAGTGACTGCTTCCTCAGACATAAAACGTCGAAAGTCCAAGATTTCAACTAGAACCAGTTTTTCATCTTGTGAATAGTGCAAAATAACCTGACCCTCTTCCTCTGCATAGGCAATGGGGTCTTCAGATAGCTCAACTAAAAGAGCATCGACATCTTTGCTATAGCTAATCTTTTTCATATCTAGACCTCCTACCAGGGTAAAGGGTAACGATCAAAATAAATGCATTGAATTCTCGATAAACTACTCTCAAGACTCGGTTTTCGTCTAATCGCTTTTGAGCAATCTGTTTGTCTTCTTCTCCAGGTTCTAGTTTGTCAGGTGAACGAACTGTTTCAATAATGAATTCTGGCTTGAGAGTGATTCCATGATTAGCGAGTATCTCGATTTTGAGTTGTGAGTGTTCACTAAAGCGAATTTCTTTCATAGTTCGCTGTTGAGGCTAATATAGCCAGCCCCGATCACGCAGGTGTTGCACGTCTTCCTCAAAGTCTTCAACATCGTAGTGAACGCAGATGTTGCGATCAGCGATGAGTTTTTGGAACTCCATCAGATCGATGCCGGCAATTTTGCTGGCGCGGCTGAGGGTGATATGTTCTTGCTGAAACAGGGCAACGGCAATTCCCCGCAGCCAGTCGCTCTGGTTGAAGGAGCCGGTTTGGGTGAGGCTGTCGGGGAGGTTGAGGGTAATTTGCATGGTAATTCCCTAACGCTATGAGTTTATTTTAAGGGTTGGGTTAATGGCTCTGGGTGCCAGTTTGATCGCCTTGAATGGTACCACCTAGATTAACGGCGGCATGGGGAGCGTTAAGGGTATCGATGTTAAAAATATTCGTCGTCTGCCCAGTCGGAGATACCTGCGCTTCATTTTGCATATTTAATTTTGCATTTTGAATTGTAGCTTGCCAAATTTGGTGGTTGTAGTACTTGCAGCGGTTTTGGATGAAAGACATCAAGCTTGGAACATATGTGAAAATATTATTTGAATCAGACTCCAGCATGAATTTGCTCAAAAATTCCATTTGTTCAGGTTGGCTAACTTTCATCAGTGCCGAAGAGAACTGCCAAGCTTGATCGGGGCTGGCAGCACTTAGCGCGTGAATCAGTTCCGCGAAATTATATCTACTAGTAAGTTGATTTATCATGGTATCGACATAATCATCAGGCGATTGATTCATGATAATATCTGGATGGTTGGTTTGAGCAGCTTCTCCAGTAATATTGCCAATGACCCGCCTTGCATTTCGCTTCACCTGAAAATCTTGATCGTTTAGAGCATATTCTAGTTTTTCCAGAGCTTCTTCACCTATTTCACACAAAGCATCGATTGCATTTTCGCAAACTGTTGAATCTTCAAATCCTATGGGATTTCGCTGACCTAATGC
>DATNQL010000503.1:0-5350 GCA_036704025.1 Stenomitos sp. | reverse complement strand
TTTCAACCAGCCAACGTTCAACCCATTTCTTAGCAGTAGCGCACAGATTGCTCTAAAGCAAGAGGTTCGCCGGTTTGGGCGTCGGTGTTGTGACAGGCGAACATGGCTTTGGGGGATAGCTTTTCAAATTCCAAGTCATCTCCGTCACCTTTGAGAATATAACCCCGAAGTTCTTTAATCGGTAACTGAGTGAATTCGTCAATTTCTTCGGTGAAGGAGCGCAAAATCAGCGAACCAGAAGGATTGCAGTCCCATAAAAGTTTGGAAATGAATAATTCTTTGATGCCCCAATCGTCGCCATAGGTGACTTGCTGCCCTTGGCGCGTTAGGGTCATAACCATCGGTTCGCTGTTACTATCGAGAAACGTGACAATCGCAACAGAGAAGCAGTAGGACTCCAACTCCTGTAAAAACGAACTCATCCCTGTTACCGACATGGCCTCACTCCTCCAACGCGAGACAATCCGTTGCAGCCCAACGGGCGTAAACTGGGGTGTTAGTATCGGGTAATTTATGAGTGACATTGGGTAGCCTGACGGTTAAGCGATCGCCACTTTCCAACTCCACCACATAATGCACATGAGTCCCCAAGTACATCACATGCTGGAGACGGCCTTCAAAACAATTGACAGTTGACTCTGGGGGAGATAGAGACAGTCGAATTTTTTCAGGTCGGATACTAACCACCATTTCTTGAGTCTGCATCGCCGCATGGCTGGGCGGCTTCGATTGCACCACAATCTTCAGACCCGTTGGAGTGAGAATCTGAAGCGAAGAGGCATCTGAAGATTCAATGCGCCCCTTAAATAAATTGGTATCTCCAATAAAATCGGCGACAAAAGTTGTGCGGGGACGTTCGTAGATTTCTGTTGGACTACCCACTTGCTCAATTTTGCCACCCCGCATCACCGCAATCCGGTCAGACAAGCTCAACGCTTCTTCTTGGTCATGGGTCACCATAATAAACGTTAACCCTAACTCCTGATGCAGATTCGACAGCTCGACTTGCATTTCCTTACGCAATTTTAAATCCAACGCCCCCAAGGGTTCATCCAACAACAACACTGCCGGTCGATTCACCAAAGCTCGTGCTAATGCGACCCGTTGCTGTTGCCCTCCAGACAGTTGCCCTGGAAACCGATTCGCGTAAGCCTCCATTTTCACTTGTTTAAGTGCTTGTTTCACCCGCTCTTCAACTTCCGCACTTTTGAGCTTTTTCAACCGCAAACCAAAAGCAATATTTTCCGACACTCTTAAATGATTAAACAGAGCATAGCTTTGAAACACCGTATTCACCGGGCGGCGGTGGGGAGGAATATGATTCATCGGCTGCCCCTGAATCAACACCTCTCCTGCTGAGGGTGTCTCAAAGCCAGCCACTAAGCGCAGGGTTGTCGTTTTCCCACAACCCGATGGGCCAAGGATACTAAAAAATTCTCCCCGGTGAATCTGCAAGTCCACCCCCCGGACAGCCGTCTCTCCAGCAAAAACTTTGAACACCTTGCGGAGTTCAACATCAAGCTCAGTCGCAGTATCCGGAGCGCGTTGTTCTTTAACAGAAGTTTGAGACATAGTGATTAGTTCAACAGCGGCGATGCCCAATTTTGAGGGCGAGTCTGTCTGTTTGGTTCAGCGTCGTTTCCCTACCTGGGATTATTTTATCTGTCTACTCAGCAGTCTTGATGTATTACAATGACCAACTCATGCTTGGCTGGCGTCACGTTGCGCTAGTTGCTGTGGAGATCCTCTCCTCACGCTATCACTAAAATTCGGGTCACCCCCTTGCCTTAACTCAAAAAACACGTATCCTCAGTTGAGGGTTAAGCCGTTTCTCCGAGCTGGCGATATCCGGTTCAACCCTCAATCTGGTCAAAACTTGTTTGGACTCCATCCTGTACGATTTCTGCTATGACTGTTAATCAGCCTCCCTCCCTAGGGCGTCAACCTACCCCCCGTACTGTTGGGCGTAATTATCAATCTATCTTTGTCATGCTGTTCGTGAGCATCTTCCTGGTGGGAGGAATGGGTGCTCGCTTGGTTTATCTACAGTTGCTGGAGGGCACTCGCAACCAACAGTTGGCAGAAAATAACCGAATTCGCCTGATTCCCAAGCAACCCGTGCGGGGCAATATTTTTGACCGTAAGGGTCGAGTGTTGGCTACCAGTCGCTTGTCTCACGCCGTGTATATTTGGCCAATTGCCCGCAAGAAAGCCGAATGGCCAGAAACCCTGAAACTGGTTTCCAAGATTTTGAATATCCCAGCCGATGAGATTCAAAAACGTTTGGAAAAAGCAGGCTATAACTCACCCTCTCTCTTGCGGATTGCCCGTGGCATCACTCCGGCTCAGATCACAGCCATGGAAGAATACAGTAACCAACTCGAAGGGGTTGAGGTCGATATTGAAGCGGTGCGGGATTACCCCAACGGTCAGTTGGCGGCTCACGTTCTCGGTTACACCGGAGAACTCAACGATGAAGAACTCGCCAAGCGTAAAGGCGAGGGCTACCGCATGGGCGATATTGTCGGCAAAATGGGTGTCGAAGAAGCCTTTGAAAACCAGATCCGGGGCGAATGGGGAGGTCAGCAGGTTGAGGTCGATGGTGCAGGTCACGTCCTCAGGGTTTTGGGTCAGAAAAAAGCTAAATCGGGTAAAGATGTACAGCTAACCCTGGATTTAGATGTGCAGAAAGCCGCCGAGAAGGCATTAGGCGATCGCAAAGGTGCGATTGTGGCTCTCAACCCCAACACAGGCGCGGTCTTAGCCATGGTGAGCCGTCCCACGTTTGACCCCAACATTTTCTCGACTCGGATTACCGCCGCCACCTGGAAGCAACTGCAAGGCAAAGGCAACCCCTTTGTGAATCGCTCGATGCGGGGCTTCCCTCCCGCCAGTACTTTTAAAATCGTCACCGCCACCGCCGGCATGGAAACGGGCAAATTCTCTCCTAGCACCATCCTCCCCACTTATGCCGCGCTGCAAGTGGGCGGAACGGCCTTTGGGGAGTGGAACCATGCGGGTTTTGGTTCCATTGGATTTGTCAGGGCTTTGGCAATGAGCAGTAATACCTTCTTTGGCCAAATTGGCAGAGGTGCAGGTGGCCCCGCCCTGATTGAGTGGGCGCGTAAGTATGGCTTTGGTCAAAAAACGGGGATTGAGCTATCGGAAGAAGCTCAGGGTTTAGTCGCCGATGCAGCCTGGAAGCAGAAGGTTTATAAATGGGACTGGACGGTTGGTGATACAGTAAATATGTCGATCGGTCAGGGTTTCACTCAGGCCACCCCCCTACAAGTTGCTGTCATGTTTGCTGTGCCGGCTAATGGTGGTTATCGGGTGAAACCGCACTTACTCAAGGACAATGAGGAGTCCAAAAGCTGGCGCAAGTCCCTCAACATCAAACCGCCGACCATTAAAGTCATCCGTCAGGGCTTGCGAGAAGTGGTGGCAGCCGGCACGGGCAAGGCATTGAACGTCCCGGAACTGCCGCCCGCCGCTGGGAAAAGTGGCACGGCTGAAGCACCCCCCGGAAAATCTCATGCTTGGTTTGGCGCTTACGCGCCTGCGGATAAACCCGAGATTGTCGTATTGGCGTTTGCCGAACATTCTGGAGGAGGCGGCGGTTCGACCGCAGGGCCGATGGTGCGCCAAGTGATGGAGGCTTACTTTAAGCACAACAATCCAGGCTTAGTGCCCAAACCGAAGTCAGAGGCTCCAGCTTCTAAACCTAAATCACCAGTGGCTAGGAAAAACCCTGATCCTCAGCTCATTACCCATGTCCCACGCACCCCCTAAAAACAGAAAGTTAGAAAAGTAGCACAAAAAAGTCACAATAAGCCATAGAATAGGTGAAAATTTAAACGGACTCCTGCCGGGAAAATTTTCTGATATGTCTGTCTTTCAGCCTTCCTCCGGGGGACGTCAACCGACTCCCCGCACTGTTGGGCGCAATTACCAATCTGTGTTTGTCATGCTGTTTGTGAGCGCTTTCCTGCTCGGAGGAATGGGCAGTCGTTTAACTTACTTACAGTTGATTCAAGGGTCGCGTAACCGACAACTGGCAGAAAATAACCGGATTCGCCTGATTCCCAAGCAACCCGTGCGGGGCAATATTTTTGACCGTAAGGGTCGCGTGTTGGCCAGCAGTCGCTTGTCTTATGCGGTTTATCTGTGGCCCATTGCGCTGAAGAAAGGGGACTGGTCTCAAACCCGTCAACGCCTCTCGAAGACGTTGAATATCCCAGAAGCAGATATCCAAAAACGCGTAGAACGGGCAGGCTTTAACTCGCCTTCTCTCATCCGAATTGAACGGGACATCAGTCCAGCACAAATTACAGCACTGGCGGAATACAGTAACCAACTCGAAGGGGTTGAGGTCGATATTGAAGCGGTGCGGAACTACCCCAACGGCGATTTAGCCGCTCACGTCCTCGGTTATACCGGAGAACTCAACGATGAAGAACTCGCCAAGCGTAAAGGTGAGGGCTACCGCATGGGCGATATTGTCGGTCAAATGGGCGTTGAGCAGGCCTTTGAGGATAAACTGCGAGGCGAATGGGGGGGTCAGCAGGTCGAGGTCGATGGCGCAGGTCAAGTCTTGAGGGTTTTGGGTCAGAAAAAAGCCAAATCTGGTAAAGATGTACAGCTAACCCTGGATTTGAAGGTGCAGAAGGCAGCGGAAGCGGCTTTAGGAAATCGCAAGGGAGCCATTGTCGCCCTCGATCCTAATAATGGTGGTGTTTTAGCCATGGTGAGCCGTCCCACGTTTGACCCCAACATTTTTTCGACTCGGATTACCGCCGCCACCTGGAAGCAACTGCAAGGCAAAGGCAACCCCTTTGTGAACCGCTCGATGCGGGGCTTCCCTCCCGCCAGTACTTTTAAAGTCGTCACCGCCACCGCCGGATTGGAATCGGGCAAATTCTCTCCCGACACTATCCTCCCCACTTATGCCGCGCTGCAAGTGGGTAATACGGCCTTTGGGGAGTGGAACAAAGCGGGTTTCGGTCCCATCGGATTTGTCAGGGCTTTGGCAATGAGCAGTAATACCTTCTTTGGTCAAATTGGTCGGGGTGCAGGCGGCCCCGCCCTGATTGAGTGGTCACGCAAGTATGGCTTTGGTCAAAAAACGGGGATTGAGCTCTCGGAAGAAGCCCAGGGTTTAGTGGCTGATGAAGCGTGGAAGCAGAAGGTTTATAAATGGGACTGGACGGTTGGCGATACAGTAAATATGTCGATTGGTCAGGGTTTCACTCAGGCCACCCCTCTACAAGTTGCTGTCATGTTTGCTGTGCCGGCTAATGGTGGTTATCGGGTGAAACCGCACTTACTCAAGGACAATGAGGAGTCCAAA
>DATNQL010000502.1:0-3293 GCA_036704025.1 Stenomitos sp. | reverse complement strand
GAATCTTCCAATAACTGGAGCATGTGTTTGACCGCATCTTGTATCAGATGCAACTGCTCAACTTTGTCCTCTCTTGACCATTCGTAGTATTCCAGTAACTCCGCCGTAGACATGATCGTTGCGAGTGGCGTCCGGAACTCGTGAGAGGTAATCGAGATAAAGCGAGATTTGAGATCACCCAGTTCTTTTTCTTTCGCGAGGGCGTTGAGAATCTCGACTTCGGCTAACTTGCGTTCTGTAATGTCGAAGAGGACGCCATCTAAACACAGCAGACTATGATCGGCGGCAAAGACTCCTTGACCTTTTTCGTAGACCCATCGTATGGTTCCGTCCTTTCGGACAAGTCGATACTCTATCACATAAGGCTTTCGGAGTGCGACACAATCGGCTACAACCCGCTCCACCCTGGCTCGATCTTCCGGAGCAATCACACTCGGAAATGTCCGGACTTGATTGTGGAGAAAGTCAGCCGCTGGATAACCTATCATCTCTTCAATGACATCACTGATGAAGTCGATTGTCCAATCTGCATCATAAGCACGGCGGTAAACAACACCCGGAATATGAGCCACTAAGGAACGGAATCGCTCCTCGCTTTCTCGCAAGGCGGCTTCAGCCTGCTTCTGCTCGGTGACGTCGCGCCCCATCATCAGGACTTCATCTTCGCTATAGAAAACACTGCGAATTTCATAATGACGCCGTTCGCCTTTAATCTCTAGGGGGACTTCTGAAACGTGAACCTTACCGGTCGAAAGCGTCACGGCTACATCCGCACTCAGTTTAAGGGCTAATTCGGGTGGCACCAAGTCAGCGATTTTTTTACCCAAAAACGCACGAGCAGAAATTGGTGTCGGGCTGTTTTTGGCTGGGATGAAGTCTAGATAAGTACCATCTCGACGAATTCGCACTAAGGCATCGGGAATCGCCTCCAGCAAAGCCCGATTAACAGTTTCACTGTGGCGCAGTGCTTGTTGTGCCAAAAAACTTTCGTTCCACAGAGACACGGCTGCCGCTGCGCTGGTGAGTAAATCTATTTCTGATGCTTGCCAAGGGTGACCTTCTGTACAATTGTCAAAACCAATAAATCCGAAAAACAAGCCATTGACTGTCAGAGGCAACACTAAAATTGAGAAGATTCCCTGAAGCTCTAAAACGACACGTTCCGACTGGGGAAATTCGGTAATAGTACCCGCAATAATTTCGTTTTGCGACAAAACTTGACTCCATCGGGGAAAAACGTCTTCATAGGCTAGGTTTTGCACCCACTGGCTATGCCTTTTGGGCTGAATCCCTGGAGCACACCACTCTGCCTTCTGACTCATAAGTAGACGTCCTCCTGGATCTCGGTGATTTTCAAACACGTAAACACGACTGGCATTGGCAACTTGCCCTAGGACTTCGAGAATCTCGTGGTAGGGTTTTGGTTGGATGAACCCCTGTTGAGTGTCCTTCTCAAAGGCTAATAACCGACGTTGCACTTCCACTAAAGCGGCTAAGTAACGTTCTCGCTCTGCCAATGCCGCTTCGCCTAGATGGCGCTCTGTGATGTCGTGAAGAGTGCCACAAGTTCCCGTAATTGTCCGGTTCGCATCCAAGGTTAATTGGATGAAGACTTCGAGCCATCGGTAGCTACCGCTGTGAGTTCGGTAGCGAACCTCTTGACGGCAAGATTCTTTTTTGCATCCAATTAAGACTTGAAATTCGTCTAAGTGGCGTTGTCGATCATCGGGATGAACGTAATCTAAGAAGTAAGTACCGAGACTATCTGCGATCGCAAAATCGGTGATTTCATGCCAAGCCGGATTGAGAAAAGTCCAATATCCATGAACATCGGTCTGAAAAATAACTTCTTTGACGTTGTCAACTACAGAGCGATACTGTTCCTCTCGCTCTCGGAGGGAGGCTTCCACTTGCTGACGTTGCCCAATTTCCCATTGAAGTTGGAGGATAACGTCTTTCAGTTCCGCTAAGGCTTGTCTTAATTCTTGGGTTCGCTCTTCGGCTAGGGCTTGATTTGCCCTTTCCAGATTGAGGCGGTTTGGCAGGGCTACAGTGTTGTGGATTGAATCCACCCACTCTCTAGCCATGTAGAAGGCTACTCCAGCCGCTATTACATTGAACAAGCTCGATAACCCGTAATCGGGGTGCCATAGAGACCATACTTCCAGTAGGTGAGAGGTACCGCCAGCCATGATTAAGGCACAAAACAACCAGGACATCTTCTGGAAGGGAATATCAGGATGCTGCCAGAGGACGTGAACCAGAATCAGGGAAATTGAAAAATAGGAAATGATAATGATGAAATCACTGGCTATCTGAAGCCTACATATGTTCGATGCCCAGAGGGAATTATATCCATTGGAAATAAAATTTCCATCCAACAATATCTGTGAAACGTTGAGCATCATCTATTTGTGATTCCAGTCAATCAAGCCAGTCGTTTTAGATATAACCTAGCTTAAATCAAGTTAAATAAATTTGTTTTTCAGAAATAATTATGGAACCTTTATTGTTACGGATAAAGAAAAAATGGTTAAAAATATCTGACGCATCAATAAGTCCATTATCTTTTATTTTTCTTGATTAAACTTGTTAATACAATATTCAGTTCAGTCTTTTTTGTTGAATGAGCGAAAACAGCAGGGACAGGGTTGAAATAACAGATTTTTACCATCACACTCCTTAGATAAAAGTGATACTTTGTATCTCAAAAGAATAATTATGAGGGCTGTCTGTACCTCATCAAGAATTTATCTATTCAAGTTTTAATAAAGTTAATATCGATTGAATCAGACGGAATCTTGGGAATGCCAAATCTAACTCGTAGAGTCCTGTTTGAAGCACTTCAGAAATTTTTCTCCATGCCACTCTGGTACTCGCACACTCTCCCTCCTTCGGTAAAGAAGGTGGTGATCGAAACAGATTGGATATAGCCTCCCTTTGTTTAACCAACCCCAGAAACACAGAATTAACTTCAGGACGGAATCAAGACATAGAGGGGTTATGGAGGTGGTGAAGAATTTATCCGATATGGCTCTACCCAGAAATAATTAAGTTGATTATTATAGCCTATAAATAAATTGAATTATGCCGAAATTCAATCAATTAAATTTACTTTTAAAAGAGCATAAATCAGAGAAGTTCATTTTTTTTGAGATGCCGTATTGCTAGGTAGCAGGGCTTGCATGGGTGGCGATCACCTCACTTGTCACGTTCTAACGCAGGAATTTCAGAAAAGTCATTCAGTCACTCGCCAATAGATATAGAGGCGAGAAGCTGACACTCCTTTTTAT
>DATNQL010000501.1:0-13901 GCA_036704025.1 Stenomitos sp. | reverse complement strand
CACTGACTTAAGCCCTGAACTAAAGTTCGGCGTCAAAGCTAAAACCCGTTGAAACGGGTTAAAAAGCTTATCCAGTAAGCTTTAGCTTACTTCAGCTTTGAGCCTGAAATTTATTTCAAGGCTCTTATGTCAGTGCCATTCAACTTCAGGAGAAACGATATTACGGTGTGCCAGTGGAAGGGGTGGCGGATTCGGCATCAGGAGTTGAGGCAAATCGCTGTGAAATCCAACCTGTCACAATATGAGAGAGCAATCCCATTGGCCCAGCAAATAAGCATAAAGCCAGCGAGTGAATTGTCCAGACACCTGTACGCTGTCCTTCCAGATAAATCCAGCGCCCAACAAACAAATCCATTACGAGGAAGTGAATCCATCCTGTTGCAGCGGCTTTTTCATCTGCAAAGAAGTGGGCAATGTCAGCTAACTGAGGATTAGACAAAGCAGCGGCAGATTCTGGTGTAATGCTGCTAATAAACAAATAAATATACAAAAGAGCCAATGTCACAAAGGGAAGATAGGATTCCATTACTTTGCGGGTAATACCCCAGTTTGGCAGCAAAATCATGAGTACCCAGAAGGGCAAAACGAAGAGATTGGCAATATTGAACAGTTGAGCAATCATCATAAAACTGAGTATGACCGTTAAAGATTGACTACTCGTGATTCTATCCAACGTCAGAGAGTAGAATTTGATTGAGTCTCGTCAACCGCGAACGGTTCAATGCCAAACTCATCCTCGCAACCATAGTCGATACGTGCCCATGTTTTCATTGTCGGAAGAGTTCAGGGCGTCGGCTACCGCTATTCCACTCTGGATGAAGCGACCCGATTAGGGGTGAATGGTTGGGTGCGAAATGTCCTGGATGGTCGTGTGGAAGCGGTGTTTGAAGGCAGTAGGCATACGGTTGAAAGCATGATTCGTTGGTGTCACCAAGGACCAACGGCAGCTAGAGTTCAAGATGTGGTCGTTGAATACGAGGAACCTAAAGGGCTTTTAGGCTTTAAGATTGAGCGATCCATGCAATAGTCAGTGGTACTGAGCCTCAACCCGTTAACTAGCAAGGGAGCCACTTCTCTCATCTCTCAACCTTACCCAAAGTGTTGAGCTAGCCTACGGGCTTGTTCGAGCAGGCTCATGTACACTGACTCATTCTTAGACGTTGAAATTCTTGTTTTTCGCTAGAAGTCCTGTGTCGGTTAGTACAACCTCGTCTAGACATCTCTCTTTTCAGACTCAAAGACTCCTGACTCCTAAGCTTCTTGGAGAGATGAACTAAAGCAAGAAGATCACTAGCAACAGAAAGACAACGAACGATAAGCTAGATTCAACAAAAAAGGGGAGAGCCATAGTCGGTTCCATGGTCGGTTTCATAATGTACACCTCACTTGAGACATCAAATACTGTGAATTGAGCTGACTGCCTATGGGGCTGTTGAGACTGTTAATGAGCACGGGGACTGAAATGTTCAGTCTGCTTGCTATATTTTTTCAGGAAACATCTCTAGCGTTTTTCTAGCCCCTAGGAAATCGGTTCGCTCTATCCAGAACAACGGTTCGGTAGCTAGTGTAGCACTTCGGAGTGTTGATTCCTGAATCAAACTTTCCTCAGAAGTACACTTAAATACGACAGCAATCTGTGGCATTCCGGAGTCTCTCGAAAAATTTAAAACAAATCGTGTAGTCCTGGGGTGGGTCTTTTCCGACCCTGTCGTTAGGGTCAGCGTTATGCTAGGAGCTATTAGTCTAGGGTGACATGGCTTCCACCTGGATAATCGCCCTCCCTCAGGGGAATGCTCCCAAAGTCAATCGCCTAAGCTGAACCTCTAGAACATTACAGGGCTTGCATAAAAGGTAAAGAAAACTGTGATAATTATTACAGTTACTTTACAAAACCTAAGATTTTCCAGAAATTTATTACACTTAGCTCGGAATCATTCCTTCTATATCCATCAGGCAGTCTGCACAATGTACAACCAAGTCTCTAACACTCATATTGAAAAATCACAGGTTTTAATCACACCGATTGAAATCAAATCTAAACTTCCCTTAACCGATTTAGCTGAGATCACAGTTTTAAAATCTAGGCAGGAGCTAGAAGCAATTCTAGATGGTAAAGACCAGAGAAAATTTATCGTGGTTGGTCCCTGCTCGATTCATGACGTTCAAGCCGCGAAAGACTATGCTAAAAGGCTGAAAATTCTTTCCGATCAAGTCAAAGATAAACTACTGCTCATTATGAGAGTTTACTTTGAAAAACCTAGAACAACGGTGGGCTGGAAGGGGTTAATTAATGACCCCGATATGGATGATTCTTTTCATATCGAAAAAGGATTAATCATGGCTCGAAAACTCCTCATCGAAATTGCTGAAATTGGATTACCGACTGCCACAGAAGCCCTAGACCCTATAGTACCTCAATATATTAGTGATCTAATCTCTTGGACGGCGATTGGAGCACGCACGACTGAATCCCAAACTCATCGTGAAATGGCTAGTGGGCTTTCTATGCCAGTTGGATTTAAGAACAGTACGGATGGCAGTATTCAAGTGGCTTTAAATGCGTTACATTCTGCCAGAGAACCTCATCATTTTTTAGGAATTAATGAAGAAGGTCAGGTGAGTATTTTTAGAACTACCGGCAATGCTTATGGTCATATTATTTTAAGAGGGGGTGACCGTAAACCAAACTTTGAGGCTGATAGTGTCAAACTGGCAGAAGAAAAATTAAATCAGGCTGATTTGCCATCCAAAATTGTGATCGATTGTAGCCACGGAAACTCTAGAAAAAACCACAAATTACAAGGTTCCGTTTTTGACAATGTGGTGCAGCAAATTCTGGATGGTAATCACTCGATTGTTGGCATGATGCTGGAATCGAATTTATACGAAGGAAGTCAACCCATTCCCAGTAACCGAGAAGAATTACAATATGGTGTTTCGGTAACAGATAAGTGTATTGGCTGGGAGGAGACAGAAAAGGTTATTTTAGCAGCCTATAAAATGTTAAGTGAGGTAGACTGCCCGGTTCCTGTGGAGGTTTAACTCCGGTTGGGTGCGTTAGTGACTGAATAACACACCCCACGAATCGGCTTCCTTTTCCTATTCATAAGGTAGAAGACGATGAGCTTAAAAGACCGGATCTCGGAAGAGATCAAAGTTGCAATGAAAGCGAAAGATAAAGTTCGCCTCGAAACAGTCCGCAGTATTAAAAAGGTCATCTTAGAGAAAGAATCAACTTTGCGCGCTCAAGGGCAAGAATCTCTCACCGAAAGTCAGGAACTTGAAGTGTTAACCCAGTTGGCGAAACAACGTCGGGATTCTATTGAACAGTATCGTAAAGCTGGACGCGAGGACTTAGCTGAACAAGAATCTCAGGAATTAGCCATTCTTGAAGAGTATTTACCCAAGCAACTTTCTGATCAAGAGGTTGCAGAGATTATCGATGAAGTGATTGCTGCTGTTGGAGCAACCTCTGCTAAAGATATGGGTAAGGTGATGGGATCAGTGATGCAACAGCTTAAAGGTCGAGCCGATGGACAGAAAATTCAAGCCATGGTCAAGGCAAAATTGAGTAGTTAACATCTTGATCCCCATGGGGAGCGATTGACTTGACGGGGTTAACAGTCCCCGCCAAGTTGGATGATTATTTCCCTCTCCTACGCATCAGCTAAAGTAATCTTGGCTAAGTTGAGAATCTAAATTCCCTTGCCAATCTATGAAATACCAATCTTCATCCTTCATCCGTTAAGCTTGTACTTGCCGCTGCGGAGGCATAACAATTTTCTTTGCTAAGCCCAGCGTTTTTAGCACTTGAATCGCCCACCAAGTCACATCCACTTCCCACCACTGACGTCCAGCCGGTGCCACATTGGGTTGAGCATGATGATTATTGTGCCAACCTTCTCCGTAGGTTAAAATCGCCGCCCACCAAAGATTTCGAGAACCATCTTCTACGTCATAGGTTTGATAACCACGCATGTGAGTGGCTGAATTAATCAACCAAGTACTGTGCCAAAGTAACACGGCTCTGGCAAACATTCCCCAGATGACAAATGACCATCCTCCCAGGGCATACAGCAACAGACCTAGAGGGATTTGGAGTAACAAATAGTAGCGATCAAGCCAGCAATAATAGGGGTCTCGTGCGAGATCTGGAGCGTATTTTTTATAGCTTTCTCGGTCAAAAAGGCCCGGTGTTTGATAGACCAACCACAGCATGTGGCTCCACCAAAAACCCCGTTTTGCTGAGTATGGGTCTTTCACCTCGTCCTCTGGGTGAGCATGATGCTGACGGTGACCGGCTACCCAAAAAATAGGCCCTCCTTGTAGAGCGAGAGTACCGATTGTTGTAGTGATATACTCCAACCACTTAGGTACTTGAAAACTACGATGGGTCAGCAGTCGATGATAACCTAAACAGATGCCAATGCTGCCGAATAACCAGTGGAGAAATAGGCATACTCCCAAGGCTGACCAGGAGAAAAACCAAGGAGCCAGCATGGCTAGAGCGTGAATGGTAACGAAAAACGTTGCACTAACCCAGTTGAACTTTAAATCGGCACGGCCTTCTGGGACAGCCGTGAGTGTTTTATTGGTCATAAATCTTCTCGATTGAGGAGAGGAGCCGCGATTGCTGGGAATTGAAATGCAAGTAATACTTGCACTATTACAGCTTAACGCAATGCTAACGCATAAATGCAAGTGTCACTTACATCTTTAGGCTTATGTCTCGACCACCGTCTTCAACTCGACAGCGTTTAATTCAAGCCGCGCTGGAGTTGTTTACCTCGCAGGGCGTGACGGAGACGACCACTCGGCAAATTGCTGAATTGGCTCAGGTCAATGAAGTTACGCTATTCCGGCAGTTCGGGAGTAAGCAAGGATTGCTCTTGGCTGTGATTGAAGACTCGGCGGTGTTTACTCACCTGAGTGAATCCTTAAGAGCACAAGTGCAAAAGTCCAGTCGTTTAGATCAAGCCCTCAAAAACTATGCGAGCGATCGCCTCCAAGCACTGGAAGAAATTCCAGAACTCCTGCGTTCTGTGGTTGGAGAGTCGGGTCGCTACACCCTGGAGAATCGTCGAGCCTTAGGGCGGGGGGTTACTCTAGCCAATTTAGAGGTGGCTCGATATCTAGCCACTGTGGTTGAGCGCGAAAACTTACATCCCCGCCTCCCTGTCGAAAAAATCGCGAGTTTGCTCAATGAAATGTTGTTCGGCTATTTAGTCATTGAACTAACGAGTGAATTTCACGAACTTTGGGAAGATCGGGAGGATTTCTTAGACAGTTTAGTGAAACTGTTCTTGCATGGAGTCGTTTCACCCAATGATGTGAGTGAGCCATCAAAGCCCGGTTCGACTCCGGAGCATCAGAAAGTGGCTGATTTACCCGCCTCGCTAGTCCATGCAATTTTGCAACAGGCCAAAAAACAGGGATTACGAGACTATGCTTTCGCTTATCTCTTGTTTGCTACGGGTATCACTCTTTCAGAAGTTGTGAGCTTAGAGCGAAGCTCCTACGGAGCCGATGCGCTCACGCATCAAACCAGTGATGAGTACCAAAACCTTTTACAGATTAATCAAGGTGCAGTGCGGCAAGTACCCGTCAATCAGTGGATTATGGGGAAGCGCTACGGTTCCTATGCTCGTAATCCCTTGACTCAATGGCTCAAAAGCCGTAAGGACGATCAGCCGGCTTTGTTAATCAATGAGGCAGGGGAACCCATGTCAGAATCAGAGTTTCGTACAGTATGGCAAAGATTTAGTTCTGGATTGTTAACCCTTGAAGGACAACCCTTATTTGTAGAGCAAGCAAGACAGACTTGGTGTGTGGAAATGTTGATGCGGGGAATTGATTTAGAGGATTTGGCTATTCTGAGTGGCTGGGATTCTCATCAATTACAACCCTATGCTCGACGGGCACGAGAAAAAGTGGCTTTAGAACGCGCCCTTAAACTTGATTCAAGGGGCACAGGCAAAGCTGATCACAGAGCTTAGGATCGGCTATTTAATCTATATTTGTGACAAATGGACTTTGCTCATTTTGCAAGCAAGACTTACGTGAATGATGTTGCTATGTGCTTAACCCAATTTTGGGTGAAATCCATCTTTCAATAGTTAATAATTCTTAGAATCCTGTTGGAATGCCCTACTAATAATTGTGTGTATATGGTAAAATTTCAAGTTAATTAAAAGAAATTTAGGGGTGCAAGTAATGAAGCTTACTCGGATAGTAATAAAGTTACTTGTCGTTGCGGCTTGTGGGGGATGTGCGACCAACGCTGAAGTGAATACCAGCAATCAAGTACAAGAGTTCAACCTGAGCGGTTCTTTAGCACTGCAACAATTAACCAATACAAATCAATGTTCAGGCTGTGATCTTCGCGGAGTCAATTTAGCAACAGTTAATTTAAGTCAAGCTAACTTATCTGAAGCGAACCTTTCTCAAGTGAATCTAACAGGGGCTAACCTCAAAGATACCAATTTGAGTCAAGCCAACTTAAGCGGAGCGAATCTTTCTCAAGCCCAATTATCGAAAACAAATCTGAGTCAAGCCAATTTAACGAAAGCCAATCTTTCGGGTACTCGCTTGGGTGAGGATTTGAAGACTGTACCCATTCAACAGGGACAAGCCCCTAATTTGAAGGGAGCCAATCTGAGCCATGCTAATTTAACGGCTTCTAATTTACCCAAGGTGGATTTAACAGGGGCAAATTTAGCAGAGGCTAACTTAACCAATGTTAACTTTAAGGGGATGCACGCGGTTGGAGCGAATTTTAAAAAAGCCAAGTTAAATAGGGCTGACCTCAGTTATTCTGACCTGAAGAAAGCTGATTTGACGAGCGCTAATTTGGAAGGTACCAACTTAATCAATGCTAATTTAGAAGGTGCTGATTTACGTAAAAATAACTTGCAGAGTGCGAGGATAGATAATGCGAAGTTAAAAGGTGCTTTACGCCAATAGACCTTTGTGAAATTGGATTGATGAAGTGAGGTATCAACCTATTATGAATTGATGGTCTCAGTTGCCGCTTCTGCCGTTGGTTTGAGGCTTTGATTCATCCCTTGTACGACTAAAACTGAGCAAGGGGATTGATGAATCACGTAACTACTAACACTTCCCAAGACAATCTCGGCAAGACCTCGATGGCCTCGACGACCAACGACCACTAAATCGGCCTCCCAAGTCTTAGCCAGTTCTCGAATTCGACTTCCTGCATCTCCGATTTTCAAATCCCATTCAGTCGGAACTCCTTGTTCCGTTGCCTTCTGGCAATAGTCTCTTAAGAATTGACGAGCTTGTTCACTTTCTTGGTCTAATACTTTTTGCAGTTCGGCTGAGAAGTTAATTAACTCTCGACCAAATACATCTGCATAAGAGCCAATACCCTGAGTTTCAAAAGGTAAACAGTGAAACAACATGAGAACCGTTTCTTCCTTTTTAGCTAGCTCTAGAGCTTGCTCAAACACAATTTCTGATTGAGGTGAGCGGTCAAGCGCTACTAAGATTTTTTTGTATCTCACAGCCCCCTCCTTGGTCAATGAAATGGTGACCCGATTGAGAAGATGGAAGTTTAGAACCCGGTTCAATAGTCTTCTCTGCCCAATCAATCCCGTTGAGTGAAATTACCACTGACGTTTGACTGAAAATATTAGGGTTTTAAGCAGAGAATTGTCTATTTATATTAATCGATGATTCTACTTATGATTTTATCTTGATTTGCTCTAGCCTTCAGTCAATCTTTGTAATACTTTGTGTTAGCACAGTAGGGTGTTAAAACTTTTTAAAGGTTATTGATGGCTGGGACACAGCACGCATCTTAGGAGCGATCGCCAAAAGGGCACCAGCTAGCCTACTCCTTTCCCGCTCTAAGAATACCTATGCTGAGGGAGCTGGGGAAGCTGGGGGAGCTGGGGGAGTGGAGAATAAGTAATCTTCTGGTGGGAAGGGAGTAAGATGCCCTCAACGCTATAGAGCGATCGCTGTTTATGGTTTATAAATTTTATTTAGCCAAGACTGATGCCTTGCACAAACTTTTCTAGTCGATCCATACCCTTCTCAATCGATGCCATATCAGTAGCGTAGGAAAGGCGGATACAATCATCTGCACCGAAAGCAATACCGGGAACAACGGCAACTTGGTGAGATTCTAGTAGAGCGTTACAGAACTCCATCGATTTCATCCCCGTTTGACTAATATCGGGAAACATATAAAACGCCCCATCGGGTTTCGGACAGATGAGTCCGGGAATCGCATTCAGACGCTCTAACATCACCTGTCGGCGTGCAGCAAAGGCTTGGCACATTTCTTCCACGCAATCCTGCAAACCTTCTAACGCGGCGATCGCACCATACTGAGCAAAGGTACAGACATTGGATGTACTGTGACTTTGAATGGTCGTTGCCGCTTTAATTAAGCCTACTGGTCCTGCCAAATACCCTAAACGCCAACCCGTCATTGAGTAGGCTTTGGCAAACCCATTACTAATAATAGTGCGATCAAAAATTTCTGGCCCAATCGCCCCAATACTCAGGTGTTCTGCACCGTCATAAAGAATTTTTTCGTAAATCTCGTCTGAAACCACCCAAATATCGTGCTCAACGACAACTGTTGCCAGTGCTTTAATCTCCTCTGGCGTGTAAATCATGCCGGTCGGATTTGAGGGAGAATTCAGGACAAATAATTTGGTTTTGGGGGTGATGGCGGAGCGTAATTGCTCAGGCGTAATTTTGTAACCACTCGCGGCATCGGTCGAAACAATCACGGGTGTTCCTTCCGCCAGTTTGACCATTTCGGGGTAGGAAAGCCAGTAAGGCGCTGGGATAATCACTTCATCCCCAGCTTCAATCAGCGCCAGCATCAAGTTAAACAGAGAATGCTTACCACCGTTGGTAACGATGACATTTTCTGCGTTGTAACAAAGACCATTATCTTCTCTGAGCTTACGTGCGATCGCTTCCCGTAATTTTGGCTCCCCCGCCGCTGGACCATACTTGGTTTTCCCTTCCTGTAGAGCTTTCTCGGCGGCGGCTTTAATATGGGCTGGGGTGTCAAAGTCTGGTTCCCCAGCACTGAAACTACAGACATCGATCCCTTCCGCTTTCAGCGCTTTCGCCTTCGCGGCAATTGCCAGAGTGAGAGAGGGAGGAACTTGACCAACTCGTGCTGCCAGCTTCATGCTTATTACACCCAACAACTAACTAAAGAATTAAGGTATAGAATTTCGTTTGCACGCTTCCTAGTTTCCCAGAGGAACTGGCGATCGCCCTGTAAATTGGCTTTTTTTTTAGTTTTCCAGCCGTGCCACAGGATGAAGTGCAAACACAGGGGGGTATAAGCAACCCCATCAGGGTTTGTCCTGTTTGGGAAATGTGAGGCATTGGTGAGACGAGCAAGATACCCATCCCATAAGAGTTTTAACAACGACGAATGATAACCACTTATGCAAGGAGCCATTACGAGGGTATTAATCTGTTAACAATACAGCGAATCCTAAACTGTGAAAGCATTAACTTTAGTTAAACAAAGACTACAAAATATATCTTTCCTAAACTGATGTGTTTTTGGATACTCACTTAGCTTGAGACCTTTCAAACTGGAAATACTATTTTTGATACGAAGTTCTATTCTTTAAAAGGTGTTGTAGATGTTAGACACCCAACGCTACTACAAAATCCTCGACCTAAATCCAGGAGCCTCACCAGAGGAAGTTCATCAGGGTTATATTGATTTGACCTGGGTTTGGCATCCTGATCGTTTTTCTGGTCATCCCCGGTTACAGCAAAAGGCTCACCACAAGCTTCAAGAAATCAATGAAGCTCATGCTCAGTTACGCTATTTACAAACAGTTTCTCGCAGCCAAGGTTTTCGTACTCCATCTAAACCACAGGAAACTCCAACCCCACAACCTCCCTCTCCATCTCCAACAGAGGGATTGTATCAAAAGCGAGCGAAGCAGACGAGGGAAGGAAACGACCCAAAAACTGTCACCGATTGCCAGCCAAGCGTGAGTTCCAATCGCCGCCATTTCGATGATTGGTTAGATTAATGAGTTCCATCACCCAAAATTGCCATGAGGTTTGAGCCACTTAACTAGGGTGGGCAATGCCCGCCCTAGCTGCTCGCATTCAGTCCGATCCGTTAACCTTGTTCAGCTTGAGGTGATTGAGCCAAATCCAACTCATCGCTCAAGAGTTCTACATTTTGTCGGAAAGCCATTAGGGCGTGACCATTCCGCATCTCCATCAAGTCACGGAGAATATCATCAGAATTTTCAGGCGATACGACTGTCTTGATTTCGATGTTCGTGTTGTAACCCGCAATATCGCCCAATCGTCTGCCATGACCGCCCTCGCCCTGAGCCTGACTAATGGTATATCCTGTTACTTGCTTACTTTTGAGAAGCTTCACAAGACGCTCTCTGAGTACGGATTCACCAATAATAGTGATTAAGACGGCAGTTTTTACAGGAGTTCTTTCGGTAGACATAACATAGCTCCTAAATATAGTTGTTTCAGCCAAGACAACCCCACAGCCAGGGAACAAACCCTACTGCACGTTAACGAGCCAGTTATTCAATCCTTGAAGAAATCCCACAACCCGTTAAGGAACACTGGAGGTTGTCAGGCTTCAACCGTTCCACTGACAAAATTTTCTTCTGCCATGTATTAGTCTAGGATGCTTATGCCCTCTTTCGCTTCCAGTTGCATCTGTTTTGATATCTTGCGACATATATCTTTAGAAGTTTGATGCGTCGTAGCTGAGTTAAAACCTAGATTTAGGCGATGGTGACTTCCTGGGACAAGTAGACATCCTGAATCGCGTGAAACAGTTTGACGCCTTCTTCAAAGGGTCGCTGAAAGGTTTTGCGACCAGAGATTAAACCAGAACCACCGGCACGTTTGTTGATGACAGCCGTGCGAATGGCTTCGGCAAAATCACTTTTACCCGATGCCCCACCGGAGTTAATTAACCCCGCACGACCCGCATAGCAGTTCAGCACTTGGTAGCGAGTCAGGTCAATGGGGTGATCCGTGGTGAGTTCAGAATAGACGCGATCATTGGTTTTGCCGTATGACTTGCCAGCCGCTTTGGCGACGGCACCGTAGCCGTTGTTATTTTCCGGCAGCTTTTGCTTGATGATGTCCGCTTCAATCGTCACCCCCAAGTGGTTCGCTTGTCCGGTGAGGTCAGCCGCCATGTGATAATCTTGGTCTTGCTTAAATGCATTGTTACGGAGATAGCACCACAGGATTGTTGCCATACCCAGTTCGTGGGCGCGGGCAAAGGCACGGCTGACTTCCTGAATTTGGCGGGTGGACTGGTCGGAACCGAAATAAATGGTAGCACCCACCGCCACCGCCCCTAAATTCCAGGCTTGCTCGACACTGGCGAACATAATCTGGTCAAATTGGTTGGGGTAAGTCAGCAGTTCATTATGGTTGATTTTGGCAATGAAGGGGATGCGGTGGGCATACTGACGAGATACCATCCCTAAGACACCGAGAGTGGTTGCCACAGCATTACAACCGCCTGCGATCGCCAACTTCACAATATTTTCTGGGTCGAAATAGATTGGATTGGGAGCAAAAGAGGCACCGGCAGAGTGCTCGACGCCCTGGTCTACCGGCAGAATGGAGAGATAACCGGTATGGGCAAGGCGTCCGGTTGAGTACAGTTGTTGCAGACTGCGGAGGACTTGAGGGTTGCGATCGCTTTGGGCAAAAATCCGATCCACCGAATCCGAACCGGGCAGATGTAATAGCTGTTTAGAAACTTTCGCTTGGTAGGTTAGCAAGTCTTCAGCTTCGTTACCCAGCCAAGATTCAATGGCGTGAGGTACTGATGCGGTAGCCGTCATAATCGTGTTCCTCAAGACTTGAGCAGATGCGGCAGATCTTCTTTCATTGTGACAGTGCCTTGCGGTTAGGGACTATCTATATAGATAGAGATAGATAGAGTTCTGGGAACCCAAGCGCGATTGAGGATGGTGTTCTACGTAACAATTGCCAAAATTCGATTAATCCGGAGAGTGATGGTAAACAGTTTCCAAGGATTGTTTATCCACAACCGTTCGCCGCTTGCGGGGTGGCTTCTTTTCCCCTGGAAACTCATGCAGCAGCACGTAGAAACAGGGGATGATAAATAGGGTTAAAAGTGTTGCTAAAGATAAACCCGAAAACACGACAACGCCCAAAGGTTGGAGAAATTCCGAGCCTTCCCCAATCCCTAACGCTAACGGGAATAAGCCCAAAACGGTAGTAATGGTAGTCATCATAATCGCTCGCAGGCGTTGAGGAGCCGCTTTCAAAATGGCCGTTTGGCGGTCAATGTCCTCTTGTTCGTGAATCTGGTTCGCCAACTCCACCATGATGATGGCGTTGTTGACGACAATCCCCACCAACAGAACAGCACCCACGAGTACGGTTGCCCCAATCGCTGTTTTCGTGACATAAAGCCCGAAAATTCCCCCGGCTAGGGCCAGTGGTACTGTCAGCATAATGACTAAGGGGTCAATCAGTGAGTTGTACTGCACAGCCATTACCACAAACACGAGAAACGCGGCTAAACCTCCCAATACTTTGAGGGAGTTTTGCAACTGCTGGTTGGTTTCTTGAGTGGCACTAGGAAGTACAGAGACGCCATCGGGTAAGTCTATCGAAGCGAGAACGGCATTCGTTTGCGCGATCGCATCACTCAATGTCGCTCCCTCCGCCAAGTTTCCTGCAATCTGAAACACTTGCCGTTGGTTAATCCGCTGAATTTCACCCGGTGCTTCTCCTTTGTCCACCGTCGCCACATCTCCCAGACGAATTTGGCTATTGTTCGCCACTAATAAGGGCACCTGTGCTAACTGTGTCGGACGCTGCAAGATTTCCTGATTGAGCTGTACCCGCACATCCACTAAGCGATCGCCTCGTTGTAGCTGTGTTGGGACTGAACCCTCAATGGACGTTTGAATCGTGTCCCCAATGTCTTTTGCCGTTAATCCAAATTCTGCAATACGATCCCAATCCGGTCGAATTTGCACTTCCGGTTGCCGAGGGTCAGCATCTGGGCGAAAGCGTACCAGAGTGGCTCGCTCATCGAGGGCTTGCAGTACTTGACGCCCCGCCTGTTGCAGTGTCTGTGGATCGGCTCCTTGGAGAGTCACATCAACTTCTGCCCCTCGGACGGGTGAGTTGGTTAAGATGATACCCCGGACTTCACCGGGTCTCAATCTTAGGCGAATCCCCACTAAATTCAGTTTTTCCAACTCCTTGGTGACACGTTGCACAAACTGATCAACATCGCTACCGGGTTTGAGGGTAATCGTGCTGGAACCGCGAAGCGCGTTTTCTGAAGTATTGCTACCAAACAGAGAACCGCCTGAAGTCGTAAAAGCAAAGTCTGTTTCTGGCTGTTGTAAGACAATCTCATCCACCACGCTCATCAACTTCCGGTTGGTTTCTACTGTAGTACCGGGAGGAAATTGAGCAGATAGTGTGGCTTGTCCCGTATTAATTCGTGGCAAGATTTCTTGGGGAATTTGACCGGCTAAAAATAGGCTACCACCACCCAAAACCACGAATGTGATGGCAATAATTAAGAGCCGATAACGAAGTACAAGCCCCAGGACGCCCATATAACCTCTGGTCGCCGCTTCAAACCGCAGGTTAAACTGACGTAACGGCCAAAAATTGCTCGCGCCACTAGACCAGCGCACAGCTAAAATGCGTGAAGTGATTGCTGGCACAACCGTCAGTGCCACTAATAGAGAGGCCGCTACAGAAAAGCTAATGGTGAGAATTAATTCATTAAAGAGCAGCGCGAAAAAGCCACCAATCAGCAGAAACGGCAGTACGGCGACCAAATTAGTCGTAGTAGATGCAATGAGTGCTGATTCGACTTCCTGTGAACT
>DATNQL010000500.1:0-7054 GCA_036704025.1 Stenomitos sp. | reverse complement strand
AAATAAACATGAGAATTCTATTTGTCGCCGCCGAAGCCGCGCCCATTGCCAAAGTAGGTGGTATGGGGGATGTTGTGGGTGCATTGCCCAAAGTCTTGAAGCGGATGGGGCACGATGTGCGTATTTTTATGCCCTATTACGGCTTTTTGCCGGATAAAATGAAAATCCCCGCAGAACCCATCTGGAAGGGGTATGCCATGTTTCAGGATTTTTTCGTCTATGAAACGGTTTTACCCGGTAGTGATGTTCCCTTGTACCTGTTTGGACATCTCGCCTTCTCCGGTCGTAACGTCTATGGTGGGGAAGATGAAGACTGGCGGTTCACCTTATTTGCCAATGGTGCCGCTGAGTTTGCCTGGAACTACTGGAAGCCACAGTTAATCCACTGCCACGACTGGCATACGGGGATGATTCCGGTGTGGATGAACCAAGACCCCGATATCAGTACCGTTTTCACAATTCACAACCTCGCCTATCAAGGGCCGTGGCGTTGGTACTTAGACAAGATTACTTGGTGTCCTTGGTACATGCAAGGACATAATACAATGGCAGCGGCGGTGCAATTTGCTGACCGCGTGAGTGTGGTTTCCCCCACCTATGCCGAGCAAATCAAAACCGCTGAATATGGTGAAAAATTAGAAGGCTTGATGTCTTTCATCAGCGGGAAAATAGTCGGCATCGTCAATGGCATTGACACCGAAAGCTACAATCCAGAGACCGATAAATATATCCCAGAAAACTTTACGGCGGATACCATTGAGCAACGCCGTGCCAACAAGATTGCCCTACAAGAAGAAATCGGCTTACAGGTGAATTCCAGTACCTTTCTGACAGGAATGGTGACGCGGTTGGTAGACCAAAAGGGGATTGATCTGCTGATTCAGGTGCTTGATCGCTTTCTCGCCTACACGGATAGTCAGTTCATTCTATTAGGAACCGGCGATCGCTATTATGAAACCCAAATGTGGCAGATGGCTTCCCGTTACAAGGGTCGCATGTCTGCCCAACTGCTGTATAACGATGCCCTCTCCCGCCGCATTTATGCCGGTTGCGATGCCTTCTTGATGCCTTCACGCTTTGAACCTTGTGGCATTAGCCAAATGCTGGCGATGCGTTACGGTTGTGTCCCCATTGTGCGGCGGACTGGCGGTTTAGTGGATACCGTCTCGCACCACGACCCTGTAAACCAAACGGGCACTGGCTATTGTTTTGACCGCTATGAGCCGTTAGACTTTTATACAGCGGTGGTTCGAGCCACAGAGGCTTTCCGCTTTAAAGACCAATGGCAGACTTTACAGCAGCGCGGTATGCAGCAAAACTTTAGCTGGGATAAGTCAGCGGTTCAGTACATCAGAATGTATCAAGAAATCTTGGGGCTGCCTCAAGATGAACCGACACAGATACAGTCAGAGCAATCACTAGCGGGTGTTGTTGGTTAGTCTCAAGCGGGTCATGGGTACATCTTAAACATTGGGGAGACAGTAGCACCGATTAACGCACAGAGGTTGTTGGACTTCTCCCCATTTTTATGGCACCTGCACGCTGGAGGCTCTTAAATTTAGTGTTTTATCATATTATTAAAGTCTTATTCGTTATGGTTATAGATGTTATAGCCAAACGTTTCCTAAGTTAAGGGTTAGCCCACCAAAGAATAACACGAGCTGGATGGAGTAACCCGGTAACAAAGCCAAACACTTCAATAAATAAATCTCTAATCGACCAATTCCTAAAGATTGCGCTATACAAAAACAGTAGGGTTTGAACCTTAACAACATCTGGACGGCCAAGAAAAAGAAAATGCTGAACCTGTGGAATCCCCAATTGCGTCGTTATGGTGTTGCGGGATTAGTTGTTGTGCTAGTGCTGCTCCTCAAACTCCTGCTAGAGCTTCAGATTAAAGTAGAAAACCCGTTTCTACTGTTTTTTCCTGCGGTGATGTTCAGCACCTGGTATGGGGGTTTGGGTCCAGGATTGTTCGCAACCCTCACGACAGGTTTGCTCTGTTACTATTTCTTTGTAGACCTTAACTCTTCCCTGCTGTTTTCCTCTGTTGGGCGAACAGTATTATCCGAATTGATTGTAGGGCAAAGCTTACCATGGGTCTTAAAACCAGAGCAAAGCTTGCAGTTAGGATTATACCTGCTGCAAGCCTTGCTATATAGCTGGTTGATCGGTGTGCGGCAAGGACGACAACCGCAACATGAATCGTTGGAGACAACACCCAGAACACTCGTTCAGACTGATCCGGCTGTTCAGAATATAACTGAAGATTTCCCTAACCTTTCAGACTCTCAACAGGGAGAGGAAATTCTACGTCAAAGTGAAGAGCATCTGCGCTTAGTGGTGCAGAATATGCCAGTGATGATGGATGCCTTTGATGCCGAGAAGAACATTATTGTCTGGAATCGGGAGTGTGAACGAGTAACCGGTTATAGTGCCGAAGAGATTATTGGTAATCCCCAAGCCTTAAAACAGCTCTATCCCAATGCCGCCTATCGTGAACAGATGTTTGCCGAACAGGGGGCGCGAGTTCAAAATTACCGCAATTGGGAATGGACGATTACTTGTAAAGATGGCACGGTTAAAACCATCGCTTGGTCTAATATTTCCGCAGAGTTTCCGATTCCGGGTTGGGTGACTTGGGGGATTGGAGTGGATGTTACCGAACGGCAAGCCGCTCTCGGTGAACGCCAACAGACAGAGGAAGCCCTAAAAAACAGTCAGGAACGGCTACTTCTGGCGCAAAAAATTGGCAAAATTGGGACATTTGAGTGGAACCTTCAAACCCATGAACTGATATGGACACAAGAACTGGAAGCCTTGTATGGTTTAGCACCCGGTAACTTCGGAGGCAGATATAAAGATTGGTTAAAGGCCATCCACCCTGAGGATCGGGCAAGGGCAAAGCAACAAGTCCGATGTATCCTCACTCAAGGCTTAGACTTTAACATGGAATACCGCATCTTTTGGCCGGATGGGAGCTTACATTGGATTGCCAGCCGAGCGAGAGTTTTTCAGGATGACACCGGAAAGCCTCAGCGCATGATTGGGGTGAATATGGACATTACGGAGCGTAAACAGGCCGAAGAGGCGCTCAAAGAAAGCGAGTTACGATTCCGAATCATGTTCAATCAAGCCGCTGTGGGCATTGCCTTGGTGGCGTTAGACGGTTACTTTATTCAAGTTAATCCAGCGATGTGCAACATTACAGGGTACAGCCGCGCTGAGTTGCTCCAGCTAACAGTCCAGGAAATCAGCCACCCGGATGAACAACAGTCCGATGCCGCGTACCTACAACGGGTGCTAGAGCGAGAAATCAACGGTTACTCCGTCCAGAAGCGCTTTTTCTGCAAGGATGGCTCTATCGTATGGGTGAACGTGACCGTCTCGGTCATGTGGGACTCCAACGGGTCGCCAAAGTATGGAATTGGGATTATTGAGGATATTCGCGATCGCAAACATGCGGAAGCCTCACAGCAATTTTTGGTGGAAGCCAGTAGCCTACTAGCCGCCTCATTGGATTATCAAACCACTTTGAGGAATGTCGCTCACTTAGCGATCCCCACCTTGGCAGATTGGTGTCTGGTAGACATGTTCCAAGCCGATTCCTCCATCCGGCAAATCGCCATCGCTTGTACCGATCCCGCCAAACAGGCAACATTGAATGAACTGCGACGCCGCTACCCCCCTGACCCAAAAACACACAATCCAGTCTGGCAAAGACTTTTGCAGGGTCAATCCATCCTTTATCCAGAATTGACCGAGTCACAGATGGTGGCGATGGCGCAAGATAACGAACACTTACAATTGCTGAAGAGTTTGGGAAGACGTTCGGTGATGATTGTTCCCATTCAATCTCGGCAACAAGTGCTGGGTGTGATTTCCTTCGCCTCATCGGCATTGAAGCGTCGCTACAACCCCACTGACCTAGCTTTGGCAGAGGATATTGCCCGTCGCGCGGCGACAGCAATTGACAATGCTCGTCTCTACCGCGATAGCGAGGCGGCTCGAAACGCGGCTCAAGAGGCCAATCGGATGAAGGATGAGTTTCTCGCCATACTCTCTCACGAATTGCGATCGCCTCTCAATGCCATTCTCGGTTGGACACAGATGCTGCGAACGCGCAAGTTTGGTGAAGCCGCAACGGCGCGTGCCTTAGAAACCATTGAGCGCAATGCCAGGGCACAAACCCAACTGATTGAAGATTTGTTGGATGTTTCGCGGATTATTCGCGGAAAACTCAATCTGAATATCTACCCCCTCAACCTGGCTTCCGTGATTGAAGCTGCGATGAATACAGTCGGTCCTGCGGCGGATGCCAAAGGTATTCACATGGAATTTATCTCCACTGCCGGGACGCGATTGATTTCCGGCGATGCAGGCCGTTTACAGCAAGTGGTGTGGAATTTACTATCGAACGCCATTAAGTTCACGCCTCAGGGAGGGCGAGTCCAAGTTGGACTGGATAGCACCCACGCTCACACTCAAATTACAGTCACCGACACGGGAAAAGGCATCAGTCCGGATTTTCTGCCCCAAGTTTTTGATCGTTTCCGTCAGGCTGATAGTACCACCACAAGGTCTTATGGTGGGCTGGGGCTGGGGCTAGCCATTGTCCGCCATTTGGTCGAATTGCATGGAGGCACGGTTCAAGCCGAAAGCCTCGGAGAAGGACAGGGAGCCACATTTATCGTACAGTTACCACTGCTGGAACCAAGCAAGGATGTGTCACAAAGCGAGAGCCTTTCACCGCCTTATCCGCTCCCGAACGCTCCGAGTTCCTCCGAACTTTGTTCCGCCAACAGTACAGCCCCTCATCCCCTCAGAGGTTTGCGAGTGCTGGTGGTGGATGATGAGGCGGATACACGCGACTTTCTGAGTACAGTACTGGAGCTATATGGAGCACAAGTCAGGATTGCCGCCTCCGTCAGTCAAGCCATCTCAGAAATCGAGCGGTTACCCCCTGATGTTTTAGTCAGTGATGTAGGTTTGCCGGGAGAAGATGGCTACTCTCTGATTCGTAAAGTCAGAGCCTTGACATCGGAGCGAGGAGGGTTAATTCCAGCCGTTGCGGTAACTGCGTATGCGAGGGAAGAAGATGTGAAACAAGCGATCGCAGCGGGTTTTCAGAGACATATCCCTAAACCTGTCGAGTCAAGTCAATTGGTGGCTGTCGTTGCCCATCTTGCTGGACGGATTGAAGAAAACTAAGCTGTGACGCATTTCAGAAAGCCTATTTCCACACCCCACACCCTACACCCTACACCCTACACCCCACACCCCTTATGACAATTTCGCTATGGCCATTTAGCTGCACATCAGCTTAACGTTCAATTCGGGTTGGCGCTCTTGACTAAATCACGTCCTGTAACACGTTGCGTGTGTTGCGCCATGCCCAGATCCCCGCTACGGATACCACAAAGCTCATGCCGACCAGTACAACCCCTAAACCCAGCCGATCGGTCAAAGGGCCTGCCACTGCTAACGGAACACTCAGAGCAATATTCACCACATTATTTTGAAATCCAAACACCTTGCCCCGCATGGTTTCTTCTGTAGAGGTATGAATCACAGTTTGCATCGGGACGCCAATCAGGGAGGCGGCTAAACCCAACAACCCACTCAGTGCCAAGCCCAACCCAATATGTTTAGTAAAGGTAAATACAACCAAGACAAACGCCATACTCACAAAACCAATCAAGGGTAAGGGCTTATGATGGAAGCGATCGCCCCAGTTTCCTAATATCCCAGCTCCAAAGACGACGCCAATGCCAGCAGCGGCTAAAAGAAAACCAAATTGAGTCGGCTTGAGTCCAATCCGTTCGGCCAAACTAAACGCCAGCACGGTTAAAGCGGCAAAGACCGAATATAGAACGGTCAGTTGCATCATTGCATTTCTGACCAGACGATTTTTCCACAGATAGCGCAGACCTTCCTTAAAATCATTCCAGGGGTGAATAGCTAAATTATTGGTGTTGAGTTTCTTTTCTTTAATCGTGACGAAAAAGCCGCTCAGCGCTGCCACCAAATACACTCCAGCCACAAAAAATTCTTGACTATCTTCTCCTGCCCAAGTTTTGACCAGACTCAATACTGGCTCTCCAATCGCGAAACCAATAATTAAAGAGCCCATCATTGTTGTGGTAAATAGCGCATTGGCTGACATCAAGTTTTCCCGTCGCACCAATAGGGGAATTGCCGCCTGTTCAGCAGGGGCAAAAAATTGCGTCACGCTAGAGATTAAAAAGGTAATCACTAACAAGATTAAAAACTGCTTGGGCAATAGGGGGATTAAGAGCATCAGTACTGCCCGCAGGATGTCAGCCACAATCATGACTTGCTTCTTGGGCAAACGGTCAACAAAAATTCCTGCGGCTGAGCCAAATAAAATTGCTGGTAGTGTAAAAGCAATCATTAAGGCAGACCGCATTGAATTTTCAAAACCAGGTGGTGGCTGATAGTTTTCGAGCAGGGAGATCAGCAAAACAAAAAAGACTTTGTCCGCTACCTGAGATACTACCTGACCAAACCACAGCACCATAAAGGATCGGTTCTTGAGCAGGGCCTGAAATCCGCTCGTCCTCGCCGGAGGTTCCGCTGGAAACATAGCAATCGTTCGGTCGGCTATCGATTTCTTTACTTAGTGTGTCTTGTGAAAAAGCGCTGATGCCAGTCTAGCAGCCAATTTTTTTTGTGGGCTATGACATGAACAGGTGTGAATTTTATACTCTAACTTAGTAACGACTCAAACAGAAAAAGCAGATCAAGTCTGGAAACTTATCCGTCCTAAGGCTTCACCCCTAGGAGCGTTATCTGCCAAAGACAAGAATGACTCCTGTCTTGGGAAAATTTACAGGACATTGAGACTCACAACATTCCTAAATTGATATGCCACTTGCTCAATTGTCACATAGATCCTGGATGACAATCGTTTTTTGTTGACTACACTACAAAACTTAACTCCCTGGTGAGCTAAAGCACTTTGCTTCTTGCTTGCTTGCAACCGCTAAGTGATAAGCTGATGTGCAGCTAAATGGTCATAAGGGGTGTGGGG
>DATNQL010000499.1:0-3767 GCA_036704025.1 Stenomitos sp. | reverse complement strand
TACATGGGGCGGGTCGCACCGATACAGGGGTTCATGCGGCGGCTCAAGTCGCACACTTTAATGCCACAGGAGCGATCCCAGCCCACCGCTGGGCGAATGTGATTAATAGTCGGCTGCCTGACGATATCCTAATTCGGGCGTCGGCGTCGGTGCCTTCTGACTGGCACGCTCGTTTCAGTGCTAGCTGGCGTCGCTACCGATATACCCTCTATGTAGACAAGCGACCCAACTTGTTTGTGCGACCCTTTAGTTGGCATTATTATTATGCACCCCTGGATGAGTCTCTCATTCAGGAGGCTTTAAACCCCCTAATGGGTAGACATCATCTGGCAGCCTTTCATCGTGCCAACTCAGGGCGATCGCATTCCTGGGTTGATGTCCAAGCGGCAGAATGTTACCGCAATGGCCCATTTCTCCATATAGAAATTCAGGCGAATGGATTTTTATATGGTATGGTGCGGCTCTTGGTGGGAATGTTGGTACGAGTCGGAAAAGGTGAGATACACCCCAAAGATTTCACAGAACTTTGGGTGAACCAGCGCCGCGAAAAAGTAAAATACGCAGCCCCAGCCAAGGGGCTGTGCTTATTACGTGTCGGCTACCCCAACTCGCCCTTTCCCCCAGAAATTTGGTTTGATACACAACCCAAGTTTCTCTTGCCCACCTCGGTCGAAGCTGAATACTGCCTTAATTGACGGGTTGAAGGCTACAAGTTACAAGATGGCAGCTTACGAAAACCTTCCCTGGAATCTAACCCTACTCCTGGGGAGAGTACGGCGCGCACGGGCAACGAGTCAAACGGTTAATGTCGCTCTCGCCAACCCGGTTGAACCCTCTAACTTTCACGGCTAAAACCCAACTGTCAACTCTCAACTTTAGATACAGACTGATGGAAAAAACATACCTCCCCCCTCAAGACTCCCTCGAAAAAAGTTGGTACGTCATAGACGCCACAAACCAACGTCTAGGACGGCTCGCCAGTGAGATTGCCATGATTCTCACCGGTAAAAACAAACCGACTTACACTCCTCACATGGATACCGGTGACTTCGTCATCGTGCTCAATGCTGAAAAAGTCATGGTCACGGGGAAAAAGCGCACTCAGAAGCTTTATCGCCGTCATTCCGGTCGTCCGGGTGGGATGAAAACTGAGACTTTTGCCAAGTTGCAAGCCCGTATCCCAGAACGGATTATTGAACATGCCGTCAAGGGAATGCTGCCCAAGAGCTCCCTCGGTAAGAGCCTGTTCACCAAACTCAAAGTTTATGCCGGAGACAGCCACCCCCACGAAGCCCAAAAACCACAAGCCCTAACCATTCAGACCATCCCAGGAGGAGATAAATAATGCAAGCTACAGAAACAACGGATCGCGCTGTATACTGGGGCACAGGTCGCCGGAAATCTTCCGTGGCTCGCGTGCGTCTAGTTCCGGGTAATGGTCAGCTCACCGTCAATGGTCGCCCAGGAGACCTTTACTTCCAATTCAATGCCGCTTACCTCACTCTCGTCAAGGCTCCTCTGGAAACCTTGGGACTGGAAAATGAGTACGACATTTTAGTCAATGCTCACGGGGGTGGCTTAACCGGTCAAGCGGACTCCATTCGTCTGGGAGTAGCTAGAGCCTTGTGTGAACTCGACCCGGAAAACCGTTCACCGCTCAAAATAGAAGGATACTTAACCCGCGACCCCCGAGCCAAAGAACGTAAGAAATACGGCTTACACAAAGCTCGGAAAGCACCTCAGTACTCCAAGCGATAAATACGTTGAGTTCCTTAGCGGCCAGCTAATGGCTAACCCAAATAGGGATGGGGAATGGGTATTCTGCTATAGTTCCCTAACCCCCAATCCTTAGTCGGGAAGTCTTTCCTCAACAGCAAAAAGCTAAAATTAAACTAGAGTTGACAAAAGTTTAAGGTCAAAGAAAAACCATGCCAAAAGCTGATATTCATCCGAAGTGGTATCCAGAAGCTAAGGTTTATTGCAACGGGGAAGTTGTAATGACCGTTGGCTCAACGAAGCCAGAACTTCATGTTGATGTGTGGTCGGGCAATCACCCCTTCTATACGGGTACACAGAAAATGATTGACACCGAAGGACGAGTCGAGCGCTTTATGCGGAAATACGGGATGCTCGATGATTCAGCTCCAGCAAACAAACCGGGTTCTAAAGAGAAATAGCGTCCTTGGCTTGCTGTCATCACCCAGTCACTCTTAAGAGCTGGGTCGATTCTTTTTATTTGTAAGCCAATCCGCTATTTTGATGGAGCGATCGCACGAGTCATGGCCGAAACCTACCTGCTGGAGAAACTACAATCTGTAGAGCAAACCTTTAATGAGTTAACGCGGCGTCTGGCTGATCCAGATATCGCAACAGACCCGACTGAAATGCAACGGGTGACCAAAGCCCGTGCCTCCCTAGAGGAAGTGGTCAATACCTACGACACATGGAAGACCACTCAGCAAGACTTAACCGGAGCACGTAGTGTCCTCAAAGAATCCAGTAGCGACCCAGAGTTACACGAAATGGCCGCCTTGGAAGTTGAGGAACTGGAAACCAAGCTCAACGAGTTGGAAATCCGTCTAAAAGTTTTACTATTGCCTCGTGACCCCAATGATGATAAGAACATCATGTTGGAAATACGAGCCGGAACAGGCGGCGATGAGGCGAGTATTTGGGCCGGGGACTTGGTGCGGATGTACTCGCGTTACGCCGAATCTCAAAAATGGCGGGTCAAGTTGCTCTCAGAATCCCTGGCGGATATGGGTGGATTTAAAGAGGCGATTCTGGAAATTCAGGGCGACCAAGTTTACAGTAAGCTGAAGTTTGAAGCGGGCGTCCATCGGGTACAACGAGTACCGGTCACAGAAGCCGGGGGACGTGTTCACACATCTACAGCAACAGTGGCAGTGATGCCGGAAGTCGATGAAGTGGAAGTTCAGATTGACCCGAAAGAAATAGAAATGAAAACGGCTCGTTCCGGCGGTGCTGGTGGACAGAATGTCAACAAAGTGGAAACAGCCGTTGACCTGATCCACAAGCCCACAGGCATTCGAGTATTCTGTACGGAAGAGCGGTCTCAACTGCAAAACCGAGAGCGAGCGATGCAGATTCTCCGCGCCAAGCTTTACGAAATTAAACTCCAGGAGCAACAACAAGCGGTAAGATCAATGCGGCTGTTGCAAGTGGGTACGGGTTCTCGCTCCGAGAAAATCCGGACTTACAATTACAAAGACAATCGTGTCACCGATCACCGTCTGGGTCAAAACTATTCACTCAACCCAGTTCTGGAGGGCGATTTGGAAACAATCATTCAATCTTGCATTAGCCAAGATCAGCAGGAACGCTTAGAGGAATTAGCGGCGTCCACCTCCAGTCCCCAATCGCTTAAATAAGATTTATCGCAAAAGGCAGAAGGCTTTTATGTTTATGACTAGTACGTGATCATTTCAGCCATTACATCTGTCCTAACCTTGATAGCAAAAGCGATAAGAGGAATAACACTAACTTCAGAGTGTCATCCTCACAAAAGCCCCGGTAGAGATACCGGGGTTTGTTTGTGCTTATTCAGCCTTGATGCGCTTTTCTAAATACTGACCAATCATCTTCTGTTCGCCAGCACGAGAGATGATGGTTTGTCGCGTGCGATAGTTTTCGCCAATTAGTTTCAGTTCTTCCTCAAATACAGAGCCTTGGTATTCGGTTCGCAAGCACAAGGTTTGGGGATTAGAGAAGTAATACTGTGCCGTGATGGGTTTAGAGGTGGCAAA
>DATNQL010000498.1:0-21299 GCA_036704025.1 Stenomitos sp. | reverse complement strand
GCTCCCGCACTCGCTAACTCCTGGTCTCGGTCATACTTTTCTTGAGCAATCTTCACTTCGGTGCTAGCTTGTTGGATGTCTGCGGCTGCAATTTGACGCTGTTGTTCTAGGTTTTCTTGAGCCAGTTTTAAATCCGCTTGCGCTTTTTGCAAATCGGCTTGAGCTTGAGTCCGTTTTTCCTGGGAGTTGACGCGCAGTTCCACTAAGTCCGGTGCGGCTAAGACGGCAACAGGTTGACCGACTTTGACAGAAGTGCCCGGTTGTACCAATAACTCCACCACTCTCCCTGGAATGGGTGCAGTCACCTCCACTTTTTTGTTAGGCAGGGTTTCAATCTGTCCTGTGGTTTTAATACCAACGGCTAATGGCTGACGTTTGACAGGCTCCACTTTAATTCCCAACCGTTGAGCGGTTTCAGAATCCACCTGAATGGCATCAGATAGCTGTACGGCTCCGTTTCCACTCTGAAACTCATGTCCTCCATGTCCGGCGTGGGCTAAAACAGTACTAGGAGCAGATATTAGGATCAGGCTCAGGATTGCGCCGGAAACACCACGGAGTGGCACGGGAGGTTGGGAACGGTTAGAGCGACGCATGATTGGGAATGTCCTTAAGTACCGAGGGAACTCAAGTAGAAGCAAGACCAAGGCATTAAACCCAGGTATTTGTCTATCAAAAATTAGTGTTTTACTGATGTACACCTCTCCATTAATAGGGTTCTCGTAATCGCAGAATCGTCAATCTTTTGGAGGAAAAAGTGTTGATCTTGTTGATCTTTTCGTTGCTCTGCGTATCCCTTTAAGGATGAGGTGTACTAAGAACACTCCTACAAGGAGCAGTGGGGAATCTACACTCTCTAATCAGTCTTTCATAGAGAAATGAAATCAAGATGAAATTGCTCCATCTGATTACTTCTTGTACCAAGCTTGTCGCCACTGTTTCATTTGGTCAATTTCTTTTTGTTGTGAAGTGAGAATTTCTTGAGCCAATTTCTTCAGTTCCGGGCGCTTAGATTTACTCAGTACATCTTTAGCCATCACCAGCGCACCTTCATGATGAGGAATCATGGCATTGAGGAAGCGCAAATCAAACTCGGCATCGGCTGCTCCTAAGTCGCCCTTCATCATCATCGCCTGCATTTGTTCGGGAGACATTGCCATCATGTGATTCATGGGAGCGTGCCAAGCCATTGGTTTGCTGTCTGCTTTGGGATACCAGGCTTTTCGCCACTGTTTCATCTGGTTGATCTCGCGATTCTGGGCGGCAATGATGTCCTGAGCCAGCTTTTTCATTTCGGGGCGCTGGGATTTTGCCAACACTTCTTGAGCCATTTCCACAGCTCCTTGATGGTGCGGAATCATCGCATCGACAAATCGTAGGTCAAAGTCAGCATCAGCAGGGCCTAAATCCATCGACATACTATGATCCATGCCACTGCCATGATCCATACTGCCGCCATGCATCGTATCTTGTTGACCACTGGTTGGTGTGGCAGGGGTTTGGGCTTGGCTTTGATTTCCAGAGGTAGTAGAACCGCTCTGAGCAACATTGGAACAGGCTGTGAGAATCCCCGAGAGGGAAGCGAGCGCGACAAAGCTCAATGCTACAAAGCGAGTTCTGACTGAAATTGGTTGCATCAATTTGATACCCATCTAAGACAAATTTCGGGAATTTCCTTCTACCTATCAGTATGAACTCTCTAGTTTAGTGGAGAGTCAAGTTTAATGTTCTGGGTGTTCTTGGTTGGGCGATCGCGCCAGTGAATTCACCCGTAGCACGTTCAGCAGTACTATTACAAGCATTCCACATGCCAATGAAATCAGGATGAAATTTCTTTCCGGTCTTACAAGTCGTCTGAAGCGAAGATGTGCCAGTCATCAGCCTTTTGATTTGAAAATAGACGCGGGGACGCGGAGAAATTAATTTTCATTCATGGTGATGAAACTTATCTCATTGGGATTGCCTTATACCAATTGGGTATAAGAATGACAAATTTCACCCCCCCGAATTTCCGGGGGAGCAAGAGATAATATGTGCCAAACTCAAACCCAAGAGGGATTATACCTGTTGCTATAAATAGCCGTTTTTCCGTAATGGCAACAGTGCAGATGCTTGCTCTTGTGTTCCTGAAAGATGGGCCAACAAACCTGATTCATTAAACTAATCTAACGAAGCTTTCACTTTTCCATTTGGGCTAAAAGCTACGTAAATGTTGGTATTTCCTCCGCCTTCTCTTGGAGAAACAAATACACTACCCGGTAGGGGTAAATTCGTCTGCTCGATATACTCTCCTGCGGCATTACTGAGAGGTCGAATGCGTTGAACTGTCCCATCAGAATTGATGGACACACTATACTCTAGAGTTTGCTGTAAACCCGCAGGTGCTTGCCAACCTTTTTTGAAGTAATTTTTGACCTCTACCACTGGAGAATTCTCACCCATATTGACATTGTTATTCGCCGCCACTGGAGAGGCTTCTTGATGGTTGCCCTGCCCAGCACAAGGGGGTTCTAAGGAAGGTAAATTTGACGGCAAGGTTGGCGGTACAATGGGGTCGCCTCCAGATAGGGACGGTTCATTGCTCAATTCAGATTTCGGACTGGGGATTGAGTCTGTGGAAGGGTTAACGGCAAGAGGTTGTTCTAAACTCTTTTGTGAGGGACTAAAAGTGAGAGTTTGTTTGGTGAGTGCCTGTTGTGGTTGAGATAACTGGGGTGTGGTGCTATCGGGGAGTGTCGCCGCTTCTGATGAGGTAGAAATTGGCACCTCAAGCGGAGGTATCGGCAGCGTTTGGGAAGGATTTTTTGTACTGTCTAATTGCTGCTCTTTGTGAGAGGGTGAAGGTTCATACAACGCCATAATTGTTATGGCGATCGCCACCAAAGAAAATACGGTCCATTTAGCTCCTTGAGCCATCATTTTCCCAAGAGGCAGGCGAGTCGCTGGACTCGCAGGCTGAGGTAAAGGCTGATACTCTTTGATCCCTATCTTTTGAGTTGGTTTTCCTCTCTTTATACTCCGAAAATCGGGTTGATCGTTTGTCAGTGCTTTGGCAAGGCGAGTACGATTCAACTCAATCACATCCCAGGATTTCTCCTTGGATTCCAGTGAATGATTTGGAGCAGAAGGTGGGTTAGCCAATAGGTGTTTCATGGATTTACCGAATAAGTGGATTAACAGCGCTTACTGATTTAAGGACGCACCTGCCTAGAAAGAGGATTGGGTGAGTCTCCACGGCGAGAATTGGGTGAGGAACTGGGCACGCTCACTTCTTCCAAAGAGGCTTTGACTTTTCCATCCGGGCTGAACTGTAAGTGGACGCCCATCTTCCCTCCTTCTTCAGCAGGAGTTACAAGCTGGCTACCCGGCAAGGGAATATTCGTGCGATCAATGTACTGTCCGGCAGCATTGTTGAGAGGAAGAATTTGTTGAATGGTGCCATCTGCATTGAGTACAAGACTGTACTGCAAAGACTCCTTCAACTCAGCAGGGGGTTTCCAACCTTTTTTAAAGTAATTTCTCACTTCTGCCATGACGGCGTTCTGATTGGTGCCGCTCTTCTTCTGTGCTGTTTCAGTCGAAGTGACGGCTTGATCCGGATTTGAACCTAAGGAAGATGGGATTGGCACCGGTGAGGGTGATAGCAATTCCGGCGGAATCACGGGAAGATTGGTAGATGGAGAAGATCCGCGAGTCGCTCCAGTTCCTTTAGGGCTGTTCCGATTGGGTATCCCTGCGGGAGATGGGATCACTGGGAGCGGTTGCTCTAGCCCTTTTGCCGGGGGACTGGGGAGTACAGAGCCTGGGAGAGGTACCGTAGGCAGGGGAGAGGGATTAGTCGTGAGAGGAGCTTTTCCCGCCCCCTCTAAAGGTGGAGATAAGTTGGGTAAGGGATATAGAGGAGATGGCAACAGCTCATCTGGTAATGGAGTATTGGGCAAATCTAGAGGAGGCGTCGGCAGGGTTGAGAGGGGATTGTCCGCCGGGGATGAGGGTGGTTGGTTCGTTGAAGGGATAGGCTCTCTCATCAGCACCACCGCTACACCAACCACTACCATAGAAAATGCTACGAATTTAACTTCTTGAGGAATTTTCGCCCAAAACGATTTCATGGTTCAACCTCAGGAGTGTCACGATGGAGCTGACGACTGTTTCCAGATTAACCGTTGCTTACCCCATCAGGTAGGGCACGGCATCATTAATATTGTGCTTAAGCCGAGATATCACGGGTGCCGTGCCTAACCATGGGAGATAATGTTTCAGATAGCCCCTAAGTTCCTAAATAGCGCCTCAAGAAACTTTCTAACGATTCCAGTTTTAAGTTATAAACTGACTCCAGCTTAGCAATCTCTTCGGGTGTACAGAAAAATTCATTGGCTAGCAATGTCCGTAGTGTACCCAAGCCTTTTCGGGTTTGAGGATTAACAAAACCGAGAGCATTTCTGATACCATCAAACACGAACAAGGGTGGATTAAGAATCATCGGTTCCCGGTTAAAGATCCGGCTGAAAATTCGAGGGATATCTTCCCGCTTGAGAACATCTGGCCCCCCTACAGCAAAGGTTTGATTGCGTGCCCCTTCCACGGTGACAGAATCAACAGCCATCTGTGCCAAATCATCCGTACTCACAATTGAAGTTCGATTTTTGCCATCACCATTGAGTAGATAAATCCCACTTTGCCGAAATTGTTCTGCGAGGGGAATTAAGTTCGATGCCAACCCAGAAGGACGCAAGATGGTATAGTTTAGTCCACTGGCTTCTAAGTACTTTTCTACGGCTCGCTTGGCTTTGAAAACTGGGGCATCTTCATAACCGCGATCACTTCCCAATACCGAGATAAACACAAAGTGCTGGACACCCTGCTCTTTAGCTTGATCAATCAGCTCAATATTGGCTCGGTAGTCTAAGACTTGTGCATTGCCCCTTCCAGAACCATGAGTACTAATGATGTACTGAACTCCCTTGCAGGCTTTCTGGATATCTCTTTCTTCCTTCAAGTCACCGATAAACAGTTCAGCACCCCGGCTTTCTAGCTCTCCATAGCGAGAACTAAGGCGGACAAAGGCTCGGACGGGTAGCTCTCGCTCCCGCAAGAGGCGCACGACGCGGCGTCCAATTTGTCCTGTGGCTCCAGTGACTAAGTACATGAAAAAACACCTCGTTGGTACCGAACAGCTATCTCCTAGTGTATTTTTCCAACTTAAGTATTTCTACTTTAAAATTCAACAATGACTGGAGTATGGTCACTGGGTTGCTCAAGTTGCCTGGGCGCTTTATCAATCGTGCAACTGATAGCCCGATCATAGAGGTTGGGGGTGAGGTAGTGATGGTCAATCCGCCAACCGCGATCGCGGCTGAAGGCACGGGTACGATAGTCCCACCAAGTAAAATGACCTCCCTCTGCGGTAAATTTACGAAAAGCATCGGCTAACCCCACCTCTAAAACATCTCGTAAGGCTTGGCGTTCTGCCGGGGAAGCCATAATGGACTCATCTTTACCTTTGGGGTCGTGGATATCCCGATCATCGGGGGCAATGTTAAAATCGCCGCAGACGCACAGCTCATTCGGCTGTTTCTCCAACAGGGCTTTCAGGTATTCCCGTAGCACCTTGAGCCAACGAAGTTTGTAATGGTATTTATCGCTTCCCACTGCCGAACCATTCGGCACATAGAGATTCACAATCCGAACATTTCCGACAATCCCGGTAATCACTCGTTTTTGTTCGTCTAAATCTCCGACGACATCGACACCCAACACAGGCGTAAACCCCATGCTAATGTCCGAGACGGGTGTTTGACTGAGGAGAGCAACGCCGTTGTAGGATTTTTGCCCAGAAATGTAGAGGTGGTAGCCGAGGTTTTCCAAGGGCAATCGGGGAAAATCGGCATCCACCACTTTTGTTTCTTGTAGGCACAGTACATCGACAGGATTAGTTTGCAACCAATCCGTCACCTGTCCCAAGCGAGTGCGAATTGAGTTGACGTTCCAAGTAGCGATTTTCATGAGGCTGGCAAACCGAAATTCTGTAGGGGCATTTCCCAAGCATGGTGCTAAGCCAACGCCCCTACAAGAGCATATCTAATCCTGTTCCTCTAACAACAGCTTCAGCGTCTGGGGAACCTAAATCTAGGTGTGGTCATCAGTGGTTGGTTGAGACTGACACGGGGACACGGGGACGCGGAGAGATGTTCTGGACATCACCAACTCGTTTTGACTGCACCCCCTAAATCTTGCAATTTAAATCCCCAGCTTTTTGGGTAAAGCGGAGATTTTCGCCATAGTCTACCGGGCAATCAATCACCGTCGGCACATCTTGAGCCAGCGCTTCTTTCAAAGTTGGAATCAACTCGGCTGCCGAATTTACCCGATATCCTTTTAATCCCATACTTTCTGCAAATTTGACAAAATCCGGATTGCCAAAGCGGATGAACGCGGAGTCGCCAAAGTGATTTTGTTGCTTCCATTCAATCAAGCCATAACCACCATCATTAAAAATCAAGGTAACGAAGGGAGTACCGACTCGGAGTGCTGTCTCTAATTCCTGACAGTTCATCATAAATCCGCCATCACCCGTGACGGCAACCACGTTCCGTTCCGGATATACTAGTTTGGCTCCTATGGCTCCTGGCAGGGCAATTCCCATGGCGGCGAAGCCATTAGAGATGATACAAGTGTTGGGGCGATCGCAATGATACTGACGCGCCATCCACATCTTATGAGCACCCACATCGGATATTACGATATCTTCTGGTCCCATGACTTGGCGCAGGTCATAAATCAGTTTTTGCGGCTTGATCGGAAAACCTTCATCGTTAGCATACTGCTCATAGTCGGCTCGAATATCCGCCCGTAACTCCACCGCATAGGATATGGTTTTGCCTTCCCGATCCGCTTGTTTCATAATTTCCGTGAGCGAATCCGAAATATCTCCTACGACTTCCACTAAAGGAATATAACTGCTATCAATTTCTGCGGGAGACATGCCAATATGAATAATCGGAATCTTGCCCTCTGGGTTCCACTTCTTCGGCGAATATTCAACCAAGTCGTAACCCACAGCAATGATTAAATCGGCTTGATCAAAAGCACAACTTACATGGTCCCGTTGTTGTAATCCGACCGTCCACAGCGCTAAGGGATGAGTGTAGGGAATCACACCTTTACCCATAAAACTATTGACAACTGGAATATTCATCCGAGTGGCAAATTCGGTTAAGGCTTCACTGGCACTGGCACGAATGGCTCCATTCCCTACAAGAATCAGGGGATGTTTCGCCTTAGAAATCGCCACCGCCGCTTTACCAATACTCCGAAACGAGGCATAGGTTTTTTCCCGCTCATCTTTGGTCAGGGGTTGACCCGTTACTGGCATCGCCGCAATATTTTCCGGCAAGTCAATGTGAACGGCTCCCGGTTTTTCGCTTTGAGCCACTTTAAACGCCTTGCGGACAATTTCTGCTGTATTACTAGGACGAACAATTTGGGCATTCCATTTGGTGACAGGAGCAAACATCGCCACCAAATCTAAATATTGGTGGGATTCAATGTGCATCCGGTCGGTTCCCACCTGGCCGGTGATCGCGACTAACGGTGCCCCATCTAAGTTGGCATCTGCAACACCCGTCATTAAATTAGTTGCGCCTGGACCGAGCGTAGACAGGCAAACTCCAGCCTTTCCGGTCAAGCGTCCATAAAGGTCTGCCATAAAAGCAGCACCTTGTTCATGACGGGTGGTAATGAACTTAATTGAAGAATGTCTGAGCGCCTCTAGAACGTGGAGATTCTCTTCGCCAGGGAGTCCAAAAACATATTCGACTCCTTCATTTTCCAGGCAACGGACCAACAGTTCAGCGGTGTTCATTTCGCCCATTTCAGTTTTCCTAATATTTAGTTGAGTTTTGGCTAAGAAGATTGGAATTTTAGGGAAGCTCTTAGCGTTGAGAGATTAAACTTTGATTCTTTCTAGGAGCGTAATGTAATACACTCGTAAAATTCAAGGTATTCTTAAGAATTAAGAACCCGTGATTACTTAATCCAAACTGTTTTAATGTTGACAAATTCATGGATACCTTGACTTCCCAGTTCCCGTCCATAACCGGAACGTTTGATGCCACCAAACGGTAAACGAGGATCGGATTTGACTAAGCCATTGATAAACACAGCGCCCGCTTCAACTTCGTCAATCAATCGTTGAGCTTCTTGTTCATTGGTTGTCCAGGCACTGGCTCCTAGTCCAAAGGGGGATGCATTGGCTCTGGCGATCGCGGCATCAACATCTGGCACCCGAAACAGCAGCGCTACGGGACCGAAAAATTCCTCTTCGTCCGCTGGCGTTCCCGGTGGGAAGTCACTCAAAATGGTAGGCGGATAAAAGTTACCAGGGCGATCGGATAGGCGATGTCCGCCTGTGAGGACTTTTGACCCTTTTTCAATGCAAATCTGGACGAGCTCGTCTATCTCTTTGAGAATCCCAGGGGTTGCCAAGGGGCCAACATCTGTATTCTCATCCATCGGGTCACCGATTTTTAACGCCTGGAATTTCTCCACTAGGCGTCGCTCAAATTCATCGGCAACGGCATCGACGACAATAAACCGTTTCGCCGCAATGCAAGATTGACCGGTATTGAGCATCCGCGCCGTCACAGCAGTCGTTGCTGCGGCTTCGATATCCGCACTTTCCAGGACAATAAAGGGGTCACTTCCACCCAATTCCAATACAGTTTTCTTAATTTGCTTACCCGCTGCGGCAGCTAGACTCGCTCCGGCGAACTCACTGCCGGTTAAGGCGGCGGCTTTCACTCGCGGATCGCTAATAATGGAGGCTACTTGGTCTGCACCAACCAATAAGGTTTGAAAAGCCCCTTCAGGAAATCCGGCTTCTCGAAAGATTTGTTCGATCGCTAACGCGCATTGCGGCACATTAGACGCATGTTTCAGTAAACCGACATTGCCCGCCATCAGAGCGGGTGCAGCGAAGCGGAATACCTGCCAAAACGGGAAATTCCAGGGCATTACCGCGAGAATCGCCCCCAGTGGTTGGTAACGCACAAAGCTTTTGCTGGCGTCTGTCGCCACAGGAACGTCAGCCAGGAAGTCAGCGGCGTTTTCGGCGTAGTAGCGGCAAACTAAGGCGCATTTTTCGGTTTCCGCGACCGCACTTTTCAGGGTTTTCCCCATTTCCGTGGTCATGATCTTACCGAAGCTAACCTTGTCTCGCTCCAGAATTTGGGCGGCTTGATTCAGCCATTCAGCTCGTTGTGGCATTGGCGTTTGGCGATATTGTTCAAACGTCTGTTGCGCCAGTGCTAGCTTTTGTGCAATTGACCCTGAGTTCTCGGCCTCAAATGTTTTGATGGTTTCCCCGGTTGCTGGGTTAATCGTAGCGATACCCATAAGCACGTTCTCCAACCCCAAAGTCGATGGGTATAGGTGTTGTTTTTTTAGTCTAATGCCACCCTAACTTTCCATCTGTCAATGATGTAGATTGCTTTACAGTTTCTTTGCTTTGTTGAGGAGCCGAGGACGGGTGAGCCTGTAAATTTTTCCAACAAAACTATAATCAAGGACTTCACTCTATGCAGCAAATCTTAAATAAATATTTATTTTGTTTGATATCTACACTAAAATGTCAGAAGAGACAATATGTCTGGCTAGCTTGACAAGATTTTTCCTGACAGACTTGAGAGCAAAGACTTAACAACCTAGCGGTTCCTCTCGAATCAGCCCATCGCAAGCGCCATCTTGCCGCTTGAAGAGTGCACCTTACCACTCTGATGGTTAGCAGTAATATGACCGTCGTAAGATCTTCCCCTGAGGACAACATGGATGACTTGGTTTTTTCCCCTTGTTGTGAATTCACGTATGGCGGTGCTAGTGATCATCTACGCTCTATCGCCAGTCAGCCGATCATTTTAGCCGTCGATGATGATGAAGACAACTTGTTGCTGTTGGCTTATGCGCTAGAGCCTTTAGGCTGCGGTTTGCTCACCGCATCAGATGGACTCACCGCTCTCCGCAAAGCTTACACTTATCAACCGAATTTAATTTTGCTGGATATTCTCATGCCTTACATGAATGGTATGGAGGTCGCGATGCAACTGAGGAAAGATGCAAAAATGAAGGCGGTTCCGATTATTGCGGTGACCGCCTTAGCCAGAATGGAAGACCGAGAACGCCTTCTTGTCGCAGGGTTCAATGACTACATCAGCAAGCCCTACATGATTGAAGAGATTGAAGCCTTAGTCCGACATTATCTCCCCTTGCCCGTTTCTATTTCTTGATCTTGGGAACGGCCTCAGGGTTGCGAACCTCTGGTGTCACCTCCAAAACAGCGATGATGCCAGTGCGACCGGTTTCTAGGGTAGCATCGCTGAGCAGGTCAAGGACGGAGACACCGAGTACTTCCTCGATCAATGATTTTAGTCCCGGTTTGATGGCCTCATCCAATTCTGAACGGACTTGTTCAGCTAAGTCAGCTTGCCCTCGGTCTGCTAGGAGTTGCTCGGGTGGAGTAATTGAATCTTCAATAATCAAGGCCACCTTTTCATCAAAGATTTGACAAGTTACTTTCCCTGGCTGATGCCCTAATTGGTCGCGATACAAAGCCTGGAGTCGCTGTGAAAGCAAGCGTTCTAACTGCCCTCGGGTAGGCTTGGAGGACTCCTGTGTCATAGGGGGGGATGGGTGAAGAATAAAAGGATCTAAAGGCATATTTTAGAGATTATTCAACTATTTTTGTGAGATTGTCCTAGCCGAGCTAGAATATTGACATTTTCTTGGATTTATGTAAGGAAGACACTCACTGCCTTTATAGTACACATCATTGACCGAAAGGTATCGAGGTATTGACCCAAACAGGGCAATTATTCGGAAATTTAAGTTTTAATTTTCATATTGGGGGATGTACTCCTAGAATAGGGCTAAAGATTAGGTGTTTGATTGACAAATCTCAATGAAACATCCCTTATCATGGAAAATCAGCGCCGATTCAACACAAGCCAGTCTTTCCTAAGCGCCGCGAGTCGATGGGAGATTGCCTTGTCCACTTTGCTGCTGAGAAGTATATCGGGAAGAGGAAACTTCCTCAGAGTAGAACATGATTATGAAAGTGGATATGGAATGTTCTCTTGGCAGCGATGATCAGTCTGTTGCCCAACTGCCATTAGTCTTAGTGGTTGATGATAATGAAGATAATTTATCGTTGCTCGCGTTCTTGGTAGAGCAACTGGATTGCCAAATTCTTACCGCTGTAGATGGTAAAACAGCGCTGGATTTAATGGCATGTCACCAGCCATCGCTGATTTTACTCGATATGATGCTGCCGGATTTAGACGGATTGGAAGTGTTATCTCGTATCCGGCAAAACCCTGTGAATGCTAAAATTCCGGTGATTGCCGTGACAGCGATGGCACGACCCCAAGACCGAGAGCGGATTTTATCAGCAGGCTGCAATGAATATGTGACCAAGCCTTACAACGTTGATGAAATAGATGCGTTGATGCGACGTTATCTCGGTCAATAAGGTTGAAGGTTTTTGGGATGTTGTAGCCCTGGCGTAATGCATCGAGCTGGATCGGGTTGATCGGCTCTACTCTAACTGAGGATAAATCAAGATTTTGTAAGTATCCGGCATTGGGGCGATCGCACGTTCAACGGCATCAGCTAATTTTTGCAGGGGGTAGCGATCGCTAATCAGGGCATCCACATCAATGCGTCGATTGAAGACAATATCCGTGGCTAAAGACTGAATGCGATAAGAAGAACTATAACTCCCCATCAGATCGATTTCCCGACGGTAGAGGATATTGGGATTAAGGGGAATTTCCACCTCGTCGGGAAATTCAGCAAAAAATACAATCTTGCCGCCTTTGCGGGTACAGTCTAGGGCTTGGAAAAACGCTTTTTCACTGGGAACGGCGAGTAGGGTTGTATCCACACCCATCCCTTCCGTCAGGGCAAAGATTTTAGCTTGTAAGTCGGGATCACGAGCATCAAAAGCCGCTTCAGCCCCCACGGCTTTAGCTTTCTCAATTCGAGCCGGGATCAGGTCAGTGGCGATCGCTTTTGCCCCAAAGTACTTGACCAGCATCATAAACATTAGCCCAATTGGACCCGCTCCGGTGACCAAAATGGTTTGACCGGGAGCCACCTGAGCTTTTTTCACCGCCTTCAGGCAGCAGTTGGTGGGTTCGACAAAACTCGCCTGTTCAAAACTCACCCCATCTGGGATCGGAATTAACCCGCCATTGCGGACAATATGTCCTGGAACTTTGACATAGTCGGCAAAGCCACCACCGCTAGGCACAAACCCTGCTGTTGTGGAGATATTTTTATAAACATCGCACATCGAGAAATTGTCATTGAGGCAGTAGCCGCAACGCATACAAGGGATATGGTGCATCACTACCACCCGTTGCCCCACCTGCCAACCGGTTACCTCTTCTCCGACAGCCGCAATCACACCCGCCGTTTCATGTCCGTAGATGCGCGGAGGATTATAGAGAGGATAGCGGATTTTTTTGATATCCGACTGGCAAAGTCCCACCACTCGCACCTGCACCAACACCTCATCGGCGTGGAGTTCGGGAACAGGCACTTCTTCGTAACTCAGTTGATTAACCCCTCGGAATACTTGCGCTTTCATGCAGTCTCCTGTTTGCCTCGCAATTTTAGACTTTACCAAAAAATTGGGTCTAAAGCCCCGTCCTCACTAAAGCTCCGGTTCTAGGGCGGCTTTTCCTTTCAAAGCTTATAACTTTTGTTGCAATTCTTGTGGGATGGGCAAGAAGCCCATCCGTGGCAGGAAATGTGAAGCTGCGACAGCTAAGATTGATGTGTTTTTTCTCCACAAAAAAAGGGTCGTTAACCCGGATTTGGTATCATATCAAGTCCGGCTAATTGCCCATAATAAAAATTTCTCCGCGTCGGGAGCGTCTCCCCATCCCCGCGTCTGTCCCAACTATGAGTATTCAAGCGGACATGATATTACTCGTTAGTCGGCACCACAAACACAGGAATCTGTCGTTCTGGCGTTGCAGGAGACGACGGAACTGGAGTGTTCGGAACCCCAATGGATGGATCGGTTGAGCCATCTTCAGGCTTGGTAAAAATTAACTCCCGTTCAGGCGGGGTTGATGGTGCAGACGGAGGTGTCGAAAATGAAGGTGGAGAACTCGGTAGAGCGCGCGGTGGTGTATTGGACTGGGAGGCGACCGGAGCTGATGAATCAGTCGTTAGGTAGATATGGCCTAATGACTTTCCTTGATAGATTCTTCGGGTAAACCGCCAACCTGGGTTAAGAATGATCTTGGCAAAGCCATTCGTGATGCCTTTCGTGCTGCCAATTTCAACCTCTGGTGCGCTGCGATTGACACGGGGTGTTCCAACCAACACGAGTTCCCCATTACGCTCAATAATTCTGAGAAGATAGTCTAAACCCAGGTCTTCACCACTCATGCGGAGGGAATAGCCATTACTATCGGTGCTACGCCCACAAATCCCCGTAAAGTCAAAGTTTAAGAGTAGAGGCTCGACCGTAACCGGATTGCTGCCTGTCTCGCTCCAGCAGGGTCGCCGATTGGAAAGTTGTTCAATAATTAGGAGTTGATGCTTGTTGTCGCCGTAGGGAGCGGCAACAGCAATAAAATTATTGCTGTTAACCTCTGCGTCGTCAAACGTAGCGGCAGTGGTCGGACTAAACGTCCCGATGGTAAGCAAGGAAGCGACGGCTAGCCCAGCGACTCGCAGCCATGGTGAAATGTTCATAATTCACACGCATTCGCTAATTTGTGCACTGTCAGTAGACGCTCATTACTCACAATTAGATTCCTAGTGAGTAAGGTTGAGCCTAGACATTTATATATAACTCTCCTTGGCCTCCTGATGAAGACACGGCCTAAAGCGAAGCATCAAACCATCCTGGGGAGATAAGGAAACATCCCATGAGTTGAGGTCACATTTTGCCAGCATCGCTCTTGATCGGCTTGACTGAAAAGGTGAGTACCGTCTCATCCACACCTTTGAGCATTAGGGGACGAAATTTGGTAATTTCATAATCATCTAACCAATCCGCGACGTTGGCTGAGACAAGAATCGAATTGGGTTCAGCCGCTTCTTGGAGGCGTGAAGCAATATTAACCGAAGGCCCGATCGCTGTATAGTCTGAGCGTTCCTTGCCTCCGAACATTCCCACAACTGCCGTTCCTTGATGAATGCCACAACGGAATCTGACAGGAGGTGGACCATCGTTTCCCACAATTCCCTGTTCTAGCCAGCGCTGGTTGAGCTGCTCTAGGGAACGCAACATTTGCCGTGCTGTGGCAACGGCTCTTCGGACTTGCTCTTTTGGCGCTAGCACCTCCGGAGCGCCAAAAATTGCCAAAATTCCATCACCCATAAACTTATCCACCGTGCCGCCATTATCAAAAACGGCCTGAGTCATGGCGGCGAGGTATTCGTTGAGTAACTCAGCCACGCGACGCGATCGCAAAGTATTGGATAGTTGAGTAAAGCCGACAATGTCACTAAACAAAGTCGTAATCAGGGTCTGTTCTGGACTTAAATCTAGCTCCAGTTCGCCTTTGGCTGCCCTCTGAACCATCGCCGGAGGCAAAAAGCGCCTCAAGACGGACTCCGTCAGGTACGTATTCAATTCGATCACCCGTTGCTCATTCGCCTTGAGTGCCAGCAAATTCCGTACTTCTGCTAACAACTCCCGGTCGTTAAACGGCTTCGAGAGATAAGCATCGGCTCCTTGTTCCGTTCCTTCAATGCGCGTCGCTTCATCCGCTTTTGCCGTGAGCAAGATAATCGGTGTCCCTTTCAACTCTGGAGTCTCACGAATCATCCGAATCATATCCAAACCCGATACTTCAGGCATCATTAAATCCGCCACAATGAGCTGGGGACGATACTCCTGAGCCACCTGGAATCCTTCTGCTCCGTTGCGAGCGATCCGGATTTGATAGCCCTCCTGCCGCAAAATTCGGGACACATAGGCGCGTAAATCGGGATTATCGTCTACGACCAAGACTTGGGCTGGAGTAGAAGCCGGCACGCCCGCCACCTTAATCTGAGGTTCCCCAGTTCCCTGTTCTTCTTCCTCTACGGGGAATTCGATTTCTAAGTCGGCTAATTCCACCGATGCCCGACTGACCTGCATTTCTGTGGGCACTTCCAATACCTGCTCAACGGGTAGGTGAGAAGTCCCCGTTTGTAGCCACACGGTAAACGTTGTGCCTTCTGAATAAACCGACTCGACAGAAATTTGACCCCCGTGCAGTTCCACCAGTTCTTTGACTAAAGCCAACCCCAAACCGCTGCCCTCATAACTGCGATTAACAGACCCTTCTGCCTGTCGGAATCGCTCAAACAAATGGGGCACTTGTTCTTTCTTAATGCCAATACCGGTGTCGCTAACCTGCAACCGGACATGGTCTCCTGCGGGTTCGACTTTGATGGTAATATTCCCCCCAGCGTCGGTAAACTTCATGGCATTAGACAGGAGGTTATAAAGCACCTTATCAAATTTTTCTAAATCGACATAAACTGGAGTGCAGCGCACGAGCTGCGTTGAGAGACGGATGTTTTTTTTGTCGCAGTAAGGCCGAAACGCTTCGACAATTTGGCTAACAAACTGGACTAAGTTGCAGGGACGGAAGCTGGCTTGCATCCGACCGGCATCCAGTCGATGTAAATCGAGGAGTTGATTGACTAAGCGCAATAATCGCCGAGAATTCCGTAGGGCGATCGCACATTGTTCGTAAGGTAAATCCTGTTTCCGCTCAATCACCGATTCTAGTGGCCCAATCATCAGGGTTAGGGGTGTGCGGAATTCATGGGAAATATTTTGGAAAAACTCGGTCTTCTGTCGGTCTAATTCCATTAACCGCTCAGCTTGCTGCCGTGTTTTCTGATAGAGTCGCGACTGCTGAACAGCGATCGCGGCTTGTGCCGCCACAGCCTGAGCTAAATTGATTTCTGAGGGTAGCCAATGGCGAGGGCGGTAGGTGTGGCGCAAGGTAATACTGCCAATAATTCTGCCCGATGCTTGTCCTGGCACTGTTGACGTTGTTCGGGCGTCACTAACGTTAGCGTTACTGCTGGCACTATCCGCCAATAAGGGCACCACCAGAAGTGCGCGTGCGGGTTTGCGAAAAGGGAGGTCAAATCCTTTCATTTCTGGGTTCGCCGCCAAATCATCGATCGCCACTGGCTGTTGGGTGTTCACGAGCTGTTGCAGCACCGGATTCCCAGAAATGGGCACGAGGGATTGGGGCAACTGATGAGCCACAGATCTCGAGTCGGAGGATTGATTGATAAAGGATGTATTGGAATTCTCCGGGTCTTGAGATTCTACCACTTGGGCGGATTTCCCATCATACAAGCCCACACATTGAACAAATTCGTCCTCTTCTCTCCAAAGCGATAAAGTACAGCCATCGACCTTGATCGCTTGTCCTAATTGTTGAGTAATGGCCGTGAAAATTTCTTGGGGGTCGAGGGTCGAACGGATGGCGTTAGTAATTGTATTCACTAGAGCTTGCTGGGTTGCCAGCGCCCGCACTTGTTCGTAAGCTCGTGCCTGGGAAAGCGCCAACGCGGCTTGGTCAGCGACCATGACCACTAGTTGAATTTCATCATCCTGCCAATAGTAAGGCTGCTCGCACTGATGCAGAGCCAGAACGGCGACTAACTCTTGTTGACTAATCAGGGGTACCACCAAGGTTGAGCGAATGTTATTTTGCTGATAGGCGATCGCGCGTTGTCGAATTTTTTCACTCTCTTCGAGAAAGCGCTCATCCGTTAACACATCATTAATCACTTCAACCTCGCGGGTTTCCCACAGGGTTTGTTCCAAGAGGGAGGGGCTAGAGGGATAGGATGACGGAGAGACTGGAAGATGCGGTGATGCAAATAACACAGAATCACCCATGGCTTTCTCTCCAGACCCCATTTCTGAATCTGTGGTTATGGGTTCGGGATGCTGATCTGTGATTGCTGCGGAGCTAGCCGAGCCATTTAGTTCCGACTCCGGAACAGAGCGTAGCGACCCTTGAGCTTTTTGATACACAAACCATTCATCGACCAACCGCCCATCCTGAAAGGGACGTAGAAGGCAAATATCGACTTCCAGTAGATGCCCTACGGATTCGACAATCCTTTGCAGGATTTGCTGTAGAGGCGAATCACCCTCCTGCCCAAACTGGGCGTTGCGAATGGTATTGGTAACGGTATTCAGGAGAGATTCCCGGCGTAGCGCCCGACACAGTTCCCTGGTGCGAACCTTCAATACATTGTGGGTATCCATTGCCTGCCGCACAACGGCTTTGAGGTCATCAGAATTCCAGGGCTTTGTGACAAATTTGAAGACTTTACCCGCATTAATCGCCTCGACGAGGTCTTCCACATCTGTATAACCGGTCAAGATAATCCGGATGATATCTGGGTATCGGGTAGCCGTGAGGCTGAGAAACTCCGTACCGCTCATGAGGGGCATACGTTGATCGGAGATGATCACGGCGATATCCCCTTCCTTCGCCAAAATCTCTAATGCCGCAGGCCCATTATCGGCCCTCAGGACTCTATATTCTCGATGGAAAGTCCGGTAAAGCAAGTCAAGATTGTCTGGCTCGTCGTCAACAACCAGAAGTTTGGGCCTACTTGTTTCTTGGGATCTCATGCACCGCTCTCCTGCTGCCAAGGCTTGTCGGGTAAAAAAAGTCTGCACACTGTTCACAGATTCTTCTCTTGAGAGGGGTGGCTCGTTCGTTGGGCGATCGGGGCTAAGTTGATCCATCCTAATTTTGAGGCGAGTTATGGCCTGCCGACAAGGAAAGAGACCCTCCGGAGCTAACGTTATGGTTGTGGTGCACCCCAATCGATTTTAATTTTTGTTTTCTAGTATGGTTGTATCCTTTGAAAAGAAGAACAGAGGTTATCCACTAAAAAATTTGTTTCTAACGCTTAGCGGTTTCATCCTCTGCCGATCTTCTGAGGTCGCGGTGACAAACCCGGAGCTAGTTGAGCTAGTCCTGAAAATCGGCGGTTAGAAACGAACCTTGATAATCCAAGGCTGATCCGGATAGGCTTCTGTTGATTCTGTCGGGGCGCAGCTATGGGCTTTGCCTTGACTGCCATTGCTCGATGCACTACTTGTACAATACTATCCTTCCCTAAACTAGAAACGCTCTTGTCTCCCTTCCTCGGTGGAAATCTCTAGCGTACCCAGGCAGAAATAAATAACTAATCAGGGGTGTGGTCATAAGTAGTTGGTTGAGACTGACGCTCCCGACACGGAGACACGGAGACACCGGGACATGGGGAAATGTTCTGAACATCACCCACTGGTTTTGACCACACTCACTGCTCAGCCCCTATTTCGCCATCCTCATCCTCACTAAAGCTCCGGTTAGCTCCGGCTCCACTCCCCCTGACCCAATAAATTGGCACCCGAAAACTCCAACAGTTGTTGTACAATCGCCTGACAGACTCCTGTTTTATCTAACACATGTAAATTTTTGATACTTTGTTCGTATTGAACGTTGTTAGCTGTTCTTTTCCCAAACTATTTTTTTGGTTGTGAACCCCTGCTTCTCCTTCTTGACGCCCTATGAGCCAGCCCCTACCAGTCAGGAGGCCGTTACGACTGGTGTATCCAACTTTACGATCCGTACCGCTCAAGCGCTGGATCTGACCACTCTGGCAGAAATTCTAACGGACAGCTTTCATCCTCGGACTGGGGTCATCCGTTGGGCTTACCCGATGCTCCGATTGGGGATTTACGAAGATTTGCGGAATCGGTTGCGAGCTAACTCGCCCCATTATGTCTGTTTGGTTGCAGTTGCCGATGGGTCTAAGGTGATGAATTCGGGTGAGACTTTAGCAGGAACTGTGGAGATTGCGCTGCGTTCTCCACCCTCTTGGCAACCTCATGCCTCTCAATATCCTTATATTTCTAATCTGGCGGTCAGAAAATCGTATCGGCGACTCGGGGTTGCTCGACAATTACTCCTCGCCTGTGAACGAACGTCTTTAGAATGGGGGTTCCCAGACCTCTATCTCCATGTGCTAGAGAACAATCACCAGGCACGGCAGCTTTATCTTAAGGCTGGATATCAACTGCGCCAGGTTGAGCCGAGTTATAGTGCATGGCTGTTTGGGCAACCTAAACGCCTGTTCTTGCACAAACACATTGATCTGAGTGGAACGAACTGAAGGCTACTGTCGAGAAGACTTTTGCTGATGGCATCTGTCAAACGAGGTGTGTTAGGTCTTCCCAGCTTCTTTAACAATTCTTTGACGGAGATTAGTAAATTTTAATGTTTTTTTAATGATTCCTCGGTTTTGTGCTCATCCATAATCTCCTGACGGCAATCTTTCCTGTACCCAAGCCCCATGCCATAAAATGGAGTTACAAAGTTAACGAGCAACAAACAATCCTGAATCTGAGTTTGTTTGATAGGGTAATTAACAACAGATGGTAAACTGAATTTTTCTGCTAGTGTATCCTCAAGAACTTATACCAATTGAGTTTGTCGGTCGTGCTTTCAGTCTGGGTGCCTCCCTGCTCAGAGAAGTTAAGCAATACGAGTTGAGATGGAGAGCGATAACAAACAGCGTTGCCAGACAGCTCTTTATGAAGAGGAGGTGCTTGCCCGCCGGATAGGTTTCGCCGACTCTCAAGGCTATAGTGGCATGGATCAGTTTCAAGACTCACAGGCATTGGCAGTCCTCAAGCAGTTGCATGATAAGCAACTGCTAATCATCAATAGTCGGCGTCGGAATGGCTTAATTCTCTATAAGCGTTATCACGCCGAGTTTGCTGGACCCGGATCGGCAGTAGGTGGGCTATTCGATTTGGATTGCCAGCGAGTACTGCTAGTGGGTAATTTTTCGTTGGTTTATCCGGAAACGGCGGATGAGCGGCAACGCGCTTATGCGCTTCGGCGACAGTGGATTCGACTCACTCGACAAATTACCGACAATCCCGTGCCGGCACAACGCGCTCAGATGATTCTCAATCAGTTTGAACACTATTTTGATTCGGAGACGATTGCAAAGTTGCCGGACGAAGCTTTTGCTCTTTTAGTAGGTGTTTTGCCCCACACCGTTCGCAATGTCAGAAATATTGCGGATCGAGAGTTCTGAATGCCAGTTCTTTAGATGATCAGTTTTAAGCTGAATGGGTGTCCCATGGGTTTATGGCTGGCATGAATCTACTTCATTGAACTATTTTTTGAGTTGCCAAAGTTGGAGTTCGCTGGGTTTAATTGGCTGGACGTTGCTGCTGTAGTCTCTTTCGAGTCCGGATTTTAAGGCAGGAGACGGGTTGAAAATAAAAATATCAGTGAACCCCTGAGGAATTTTGGGTATATTCGGTTCGGATACTAATTGAAGCTGCACTTTGGGATGGAGTAGATAGCTCATCGATAAGAGTTCACCAAAATTAGCATGATAGTAACTGGTAATCAGTAAAGGACGATGGGCTTGATTGATAATCGTCGCGGCTTGGACATGAGTATCGCTAGGTTTTTTGTTCCACCATACCTGGGACTGGGAATAGACGGCACAGGATATAATGCCCGCAGAAATTAGCAGCAACATCACAGATTTCCAAAGTTTTTGTTGTAGTGAACTAACCGAGGTGATCTTATGGCCTAAAAGGTAAGCGACAGTTAACAAAATAGCTAAAAAACCAGGAACAAGATATCGAGGAACGCTCGATCTCAGTCCACCTGAGATTAGATCGGGAATCAGTAATGCGAGGAAGGGAATCCCAATCAGGGTTGAAATAAATAGGTAAGTCTTTGCCGAGGTTTGACGATACAAAAAATACCACGAATAAATGATTAAAGTGACAATAATTAAAACAGGAGGAATTAGGTAAATCGCCGGAGCACTGGCGTCAAGGTTGATGTCAAAAAAAACTCGACTCATGTTGCCAAGCCAACTTTTGACTAAACGGGATAGAGGGACTTTAGTGGCAGACCAAGCTGTTGATGCCTGGGCTTTTGTTAAACTATTAAACGTGAGTGCCAGCCAAGGGGCGAAGGCTAAAACGCCTGATAATGTAGCGAGTAAATAAGAAGTAATCGTTTTGTTCCACCGGAAGCCCGTGACGATGAATACATAGATTCCATGTCCAATGGCGGTGAGTAAAATTAACGGAAGACTATAAAGCCCTAATGCCAAAGTGATAGCATAAATGAGCCAACTTCCTATGGTGTTAACTCGCATGGCTCTGAGAAGTGAGGCACTGGATAGGAGGATCGTTACCATCAATAGGCTATACCCTC